>CAITOC010000062.1 GCA_903893925.1 Candidatus Moraniibacteriota bacterium | reverse complement strand
TTTCGTTTGAGCGCCAACCAGAGGTTGGTCACCCTCTGGGTGAAAAACACTGAAAATCTTCGAGGGCTACTGACTAACCCGAGGAGGTTTGAAGGGTTTGTCCGCCCGCGACGATCGCTTGGCGAGACGGTCGGGGCAGCCGAAATTTTCGGATTTCAGACGACAAACCGTATTTTTCGGCTTATTATCGTGGTGAGATGTGAGAGAGATACTCAGTAGTGCGTTACAACGAAGAAGGCCTAAACCTGATAAAGCAGTACTGAACAGCAGTACTGAACGAATTTGACAAACCGTTATATACATGTTAATAATGGCATCATTGAATCTTAAAAACCTATCGGAGCGATCATGCCCATACTCCACACGGTACCACTGCGGGTGCGTCCGCAAACCGACGCCCCGAAATCGGAAATCGATGGAACGATTTCAAACGTTCCCGTTTCCCAAAATACTCTCCCAAACGTCATCACGGCGTTGTATCAGGTTCTCGACTCCGTTCGCTGGCGGAATCATCCTCATCGGTATGATGAGTGGCACAGACGAGAACGCGTAGACCAGTTCCTCGCCGAGTTTCGGGAAACCGAACTGATTGCCATCTGTACCAAACGAAACCTATCGGAAACTGATTTCGATCGACGACTGGGCGTCAACTTCTTTATCAACTGGCTAAGGGAAATCCAATCAGAGATAGAGACGGCCGGAAAAGACCGGCGTGGCACGCCCAGACTCAACGATGAGTATCTCGGGCTTACGTCGCATTGCATCCAATCCATGAGAACCGAGTTGGTCTCTGGTGGTAATGCATGGATCATCCAGGATGATTCATTGAAACGATTCTACCGACGCCACATCCGCAGAACGTGCCGAATCATGCCCAAACGGATTGATGCGTTTCTCGGCATGTACGGACGGTCCCTCGGAAGACGATCGTCAGACTCTATCCGATCGGCACGAGAGGCGATCGTCGAATCGACCAGAGAGGTCGAACTGGAACGAGGATTCGAGAAATCACTTACGGCGAGTCGACTCCTGGCACTGGCCATCGAACATCAATGCAAGAGAGCGGTCTGAACAAATTTTCGCAATCATTTTCAAAACGAAAACCCGGAGGAATCCCCATGAACAAAAAAGCGTTAGTCATAGTAGTATCGCTGGTTTCCCTCGTCATCCTCGGCATCATATGCCTAGCTGACTTTGGAGACAGCATCCCGAGTCCGGCCGTTCCAGCACGAACGGTGACCGTCCCGGATGGTTCAAAACCGTCCCAGATCATCGCCATCGGGACGAAAAACTCTCAAATACAATATACTGTAACTCGAACCGTTACGGATAAAGGGACTTTCATCGATGCTCATGTCAATGAGAACGTACCGATACGAACGAACGATATCGTGGTCGCGGTTCGTAATGATCTTATCGGGAAAAAGCTGATCGCTTCGGATGCCAAAGAGGTGTCTCGCAATGAGACAAACAACCTCCCTGAAGACCTGATTGTCGATCCGAAAAATCCGGTTGAAATGTCGTCGCAGTCATCCCCCTGTCTCTTCCTGAGATACCCAGCCGCATCGTAATGCGGTTCCGAAAAATCTCCGGGGTCGACGAGTCATGCCTGTCATCCCGGAATGCCTTTCACGATTTCGAGAACCAAACCCTGGAGGAGATGCCATGAACAACAAAGTCATTTCGGCGTCATCATTATCGGATTGTGTCATCATATCGGATCACGACTGAAGAAACTGAGACCGCCGTTTCTGAGTCGGAATCCGCAATATGCCGGCATACGACTTCCCGGCACGAAACACATCAGATGATACGTCACCAAAAAAGCCATAGAACCCGTCCAAAGACGGACTATTCCATGGCTTTTTTCAATTCTTTTTTATGACTTTCAACGCACCCTTCTTCTTTTCCCGTATATTGATATCCGTTCTCAACTCGTGAACTGAATACCTCTCTTGCCCACTGTTGTCAGTTGTCAGTCTCTTCAGGCTTGCGACTGTATAAGGCTGAACAGAAACCTCTCCTACTTATACCAAATGAACTGAATCACTGTTACATTCAGGATTTCGCCCCGGCATTCGCGGGGCGAACTCCTCTAATAGCGATATACGACACATCAAGTTATTTCGGTATTATTCGTTTTTCCCTATGTAAAAATTATGAATTTTTTACTTCTGTTCCCTACTCATTGTTCTCTGTTCGCTGTCTTTTCTTCCCGTACTTCGACTACGCCGCGGACGACCGCCATGACGAGGAAATAATATGCATAGATCGAGAATTCCTCCGCTTGCGCGTTGCGACCCATCGCAAGGAGTATCGGCGTGAATGCGAGGAAGAACAACGCCGGCAACGCTAATACCCGACTCGGAATCGGGCCGATGATAGACCAGATAAACACCGCAAAAATAGCAATCCCTATCACGCTCCAATTCAGAAACATGCCAAAGATGATACTTGCGAACATGATTCCCATGTCTATCTTCCGCTTCGACACGAATGTCAGCACCGCATCGAATTGTTTTTCATTCTGTTCCATAAAGATTCTCTTTATCCGTTAGCCTTTCGCTTCGATACCCATACTGCTCCGGCGATGACACCTAAGAACGTTATTCCCGACAACCATTCCCCGACCAAGAGGAATCGTATTGGCACAGAATAGATATCGATACTCCCGGCCGGGTCGACGGAGCCGACCTTCCACGCGTTCGCATAGCGTACATCGTCTTGCCGTTCGAGAAGCGACCGCCTCCCATCCGGAGACACGTATTCTGCATGCCAGAGCGGGTCATACTTCTCATTGAGATACACGAACGAATCCGTCCCGAGTCCGGATGCCGGAACGTTTATTTCCATAGTACCAGACCGATCGTACGGGAGTGCTGTGATGTGAGTATGCAGATCTCGGATTTTTGTGGAAAGTCCGGCTACGTTCTGATCGATCGTCACGACATCAGGCCCCGCATATACGTACGGGAATACATACTGCGAATCGATATCATAAAGAGTGAACCATTCATTTTCCTTGATAGGCCGCAAAATTCCCTTCCCTTCGAGATACTGTCGCGCGGGTTCAAATGATTCAAGCGCACTCGGCTTAGCATCATGATGATAGAACACGTACTTGACCCCCAAGAGACCATACAAGTCGGTAATCCACTGCGGATCATACGCTTTTTCACTAAACTCATCTGCGAAAGACCAGTTTCCGAAATAAGCACCATTTAATTCGACGTATTTCTTGGTATAAAGGGCATTCGCGGGATCAGGTCCGTTCATTTGCAGTTTCGGTAGGTTCACCCGACCGACGCTCGTGCCCGGCGAATATGGCAACATGGCAACTTTGTTTTCCACCGGATCACTTCCGAGAATGTTCGCCACTGAATAATACGGCTCAGGGAGCTTTACGAGCGCACTGTACTTTGCTGTAGCAAAATCCTTGCCCTTGCTGGTCGCTAGGATATAGCTCATCTTGGTCTGTATCCCACCGGTATAGAACGGCAAAGAGAGAAGAAGTGCGACCGAAATGAATACAGCGAATGCCGTCCGAAACCAGGTCTTTCCAAACAACTCGGAGAAGAACCCGAGCAGCAATGAGCTCAGGATAAACGGGGTAAATATAGCGAGCTTGTCCCATCCGCGAAGCGCATTGATACCGGGCAGTTTGAAGAAAAACACATTGAAGGAATCGAATGGGAACCGAACCCGAGCCACGAGCGCGATGAACACCATAAACAGGGTGAAAAAGGCGAAGTACAGTCGTTTCCGTTCGCCAGACTTCCAGATGAAGAGACCGGATAGAACGAGGAAAAACGGCGCGAACGAGAGAAACTCGATGATATACCGTGCCCACGCCACGCTCATAAACGGAAAATTGTACGGGTAGTACGTATCGTGCTCATAGGTCGTCAGCAAACGCATCGTATCAAAGATCGTGTTCGAAGTTTTGGCAAGCGTATCCGACAAGACAATCACTGTCGAATTACTCAGTTCATCGACTCCCGCCCGGGCCTGAGGAATAAGAGGTAAGATCCAATATATATTGAGAAGCAACGCACCGACAATCAAGATGGCAATCCGTTTCGCCACATCCCAATCGAACGTCACGATCCGAAATATGAACAGGAGCACTGTCAGTAAGAAAAAATAGATAGTGAGCGAGACCGCAAACGCCGGATTACCAAAACTCGTCGATGCGAGCGATACGATAAGAAAAAACGGGAAGCTATCACCCGGCTTCCGCGACCGAAGTGCTTGGATAAAAGACCCGGTCAGCGCTGGGATGAAGACATAGAGAATCTGATAGTTTGTGAACCCCCATGTCGCCGTGAAGACATAGAGTGTATAGACGTTCGTCGCATAAAAGAGCGCCATCACCGCCGTGAGCCACTTTGGCGTACGTGGAAATACCTGTCGCGCGAACATCGTAAACGAAAGATACGCACCGAAGACGAACACACTGAGATACCATGACAGTTGTCCAGTATCCGTCACACCAAGCCTATCAAGTACATAAAAGAGGGAATAGAAGATCGATACCCTGCCCGAGAACCATCCGTAATGGAAACTTGCGAGCTGCTCCTTGAGGTTTATCGGTTGGAGCACATCACCACCCACAATGATATGTCCCGCCGGGAATCGGTTCACAAAGACTACCCACAACAAGACGGCGAGTCCAAGGAGGAACCATTTCTGTTCGCGCAGTACCCGCTTGAGCGTATCCATAAGGTCTTATTTTCGAATCAACTCGGCCCGCACCGACAATCTGTCCAGACCGAAGGTTTCTGTCTTCTTGTCCTTGCCATTGTAAGTCGCACGGATATACACGATGCGTTCTGTGCCGTCTCCTGGGAGCGAGAGTGTATAGTCCATCGGTTTGTTCTCCATCTGAGAAGATGGGACATCCTGCCAGGTCGCATTATCCAAGGAATACGCTAATCGGATCTGATCATTCCGATTGCCGGCTTGTCGTGCGACCAGCATGAATTTCCGAAACGGATTTACCGTGAAGAACCGATAGGTGAACGATGTTCCCTGCATCTGCTTTCCGACTATCAGTTTCCCCTTCTCGTCAAATCGAACACTCCCGAAGCTTCCAAACAAGTTGAAGTAATCATCGACCGTCCCGTTCATCGAGTACGAGTATATCCCCTCAGTGCCAAGGTCTTCCACTGTGGCACCCAACAACAAGATATCCCCAAAAGCGACCGCATGACGACCAAACACAAGTCCGACGGGTTTTGCATCGTCTGAGATCATACCCGCCATGTCATTTCCAATCGGCGACAGTGTTATATTGGGATCGCCGGTCAGGGTTATGACGTAACTCTTCCCTTGTTCCACATACGCTGGAAACGAAATCAACTGATTCCCCCTTTCGTCCTGATACGACTCCACATCCGCAGTCGTCAGGACAGATTTCTTTATCGAAACATCTGATTCATTGCCGGATCCACTCACCTTTTGTCGAAGTTCCAAAACGGAACCATTCGCCATCGACGGGTCCTTCAAATGGATCATGACATGATCGAGGAAATCATCTTTTGCCACAAATTCGGCCTTGAAGATACTGTTCGGATCGGTATCATCCCGATCCGACGACAGCAGAATCGTCTCATGCGAGGGCATGCCGACGAGCGTGGGTGCTAATCGGTCGGCTTCCGCCTGAGTTTTTACATCAAGTCTCGACACGTCGAACTTCGAAAGTTGAACTCCCGTAAACGGCCATTCTCCGGTCTTGGTCTCATCCCGCAGGACAAGCGTGATATCCGAATATAGTCCGTTCGGAACAGGAAACCGTATCTCCTGATATCGATCATCGTCGCTTCCTGAGACATCGAACGATCCGATTCGCACCCCTTCTTGACCGAATTGCGAACCAATGAACACGTCCACGGATGAGTCATGCTTCGCCCTCGTGAGGACCCCTATCCGGTACCAATCTCCCGGTCGCCCCTGTAACACGCCCACGAATTTTTTCTGAGGAACGTCGGTCGTGATGTCCCATGTCGGCACTCCAACCAGTTGAGACGATATGGGAGAAGTGACTCTGGATACATTCTTCACTACCACGAAGTTATAGAAAATGTACACACCAAAAACAACCAACACCAATACGTACTTGCCGTACCGTTGCGAGAATATCTGCCGCCTTTCCTGGGATGTATTCGAAACGATGTTCATTCCTACGATACCTGTTTGTCGTCAATATATGACTCATCTCATTCATGATATCAGATTGTCGCTCATTCTCAAAATTTTTTTTTGCTTTTTCCAAGGCTTTTTTCATAAAGATATGTCCGTTATAGCCTCCATTACGAGCTGCGCAAGTATGGACATGAAAGACGGATGACCCCGTATAGACTTTAAAAAATCGTAAAATTTGACGCAACTCAGAGTACAGGCATATAATAGTGTGGCATTTAGATTTTCCAATCGAAGCAGTATGGAACACAAAGACACAATAACCATCGACGACCTTGCCCGGATTGTTCAGAATGGTTTTTTGAAGATAGACGAACAGTTCAACGTTCTTGGCGCCGACGTTGCCGAGCTCAAGACTGACGTTTCCGAGCTCAAGACTGACGTTGCCGAGCTCAAGCGGACAGTTGATACTATTGAGGCCAATCTCAACAAGAAAGTCGACAAGATCGAGTACAATACCCTCGAATATCGCGTCGAGCGATTAGAGAAAGCATCTGCCGTATAAAGATTGTTCCATTCCGCCACCAGCCAGCCTCTCACAAAGAGCTGGCTTTTCGATTCATTCGTTTAGGGCTCATATTATGCCACAAAATTTGAAATTCTCTCCGAGGACCGTCCTCGGAGAGAATTCTAATCAAGATTCGACGAGTGCATGCTCGAACCGCTTGCGATCTTGCATGCCGATCACCTTGTCCATACAGAATCGTTTATATGAAGATACGTCCGTAAATTGACCGAGGACTGATTCCTTCTGGCAAACCAAGGCGCCCTTGCCATCCCCCATATACTCGAGAAAGCTGCACCATAGATATGATTCAGCGTCCTCCCGACCGTGCACCTGACTGTTGCAATTCACATACGCCGAGACGTACAAAAGCACGTCGTTCGAGGACAGATGTACTGACTTGAATCGCCCCTGAAACAAGACGCCTGTCCGGTCATTCTTGCTATTGTAATACATCGCGTATCCGGTACAGATCTTTTTCATGAACATCGCGATACCATTCTTCTTGTTCTCCTTCAAAATGAAATGGAAGTGATTCCTGTTCAGACAATATGCCACGATATCGACCAACCGGTCATCCTCCTCCGGCAAGACCTTGTCATCGGTCTTCATCACTGTCGGTGTCTCGATATTGAAGTACAACATCGACTCGAGAAAACGTTCATAATCATCGGTCTCATCAAAAAGAGTCCGTTTCTCCACTCCGCGGTTGAACACATGATAATATTCGCCGATCGCGATAAGATCCCTTCGTCTCATGTGATTATTATATCACAAAATCGAGCAATTACTCCGAGGACGGTCCTCGGAGAACGTTCACTTGTTTTATGTAAGCGTATAAGAGGTATTATTTGATGTCATGCCATGATGGGCATAACAAATAATTGCGCATATTATACCACAAAAACGGAAGTTTCTTCCGAGGACCGTCCTCGGAGAGCTTTCGAATTTGGACTTGATAGACTTTACAGATTTTATGGACTTTATATACTCTTCTCATCGACTTTCGACTTGATAGACTTTATGGACTTTATGGACTTTATGGACTCATTAACTCGTTAACGGTTCCCTCCTCCCAACCCGCTCCCTGATCCCCTCCGATGCATCACGTCAGGAAATCTTGATAATTTTCACGGTGTATCACGCTGATACTGCTGTTCTTATACGCCATGAATTCCTTCGGCATGGACGCCTTTCTTTTGCTCCATTTAAATTCATATCCATCCAGATGAGCATCATACTCTTCCACATAATCGACTTCTTTCTGATCGGTCGTACGCCAAAAGTACTTCTGACAATACAGGTTGTCGGATTGAATCCGTTTCAGCCGTTCAATAATGCAAAAATTCTCCCACAGCGCACCGACATCGTCGCGCACTGGCAAATCGTTATACCGGCTGATGAGGCTATTCCTGATCCCAAGATCGATGAAATATATCTTTCGTTTTTTCGTGATCTCCTTTCGCTGGTTGCGACTGAACGCATGAAGAGTGAAAATAACGAATGTCTTCTCGAGGATATCCAGATAATTCACGACTGTATCGCGACTGCATTGCAGATTGACCGCCAATTCGTGGATGGACACTTCATTGCCGATCTGCAACGCCAACAACTGAAGCAACTTCACGACCAAATCCGATTTCTTGATCCTATCAAATATCAGTATGTCCTGATACAGATATTTATTGCTCAGATTTTCCAACAACTGACGGGAATCGAACACATTGCTTTGCACTATTTCCGGGTAGAGTCCGTATACAAGCGCATGCTCCAATTGACCGGTCATTTCATGTTCCCTATACATATTTTTTAATTCTCGCATCGAAAAAGGAAACAGGGTGAATTCTAGAGCCCGACCGGTCAATGGCTCATTCACTTTGCTTGCCAGATCAAAAGAAGAGGATCCGGTAGCGATAATCTGCATCTTTGGGTATGTGTCGGCGAGTAATTTCAAGATCACTCCGATATTGGCGACCTTCTGTGCTTCATCCAAAACGATCAAGCGACCGTCGCCAAGTATCTTTTTCAGCACTACCGGATCTTCCTTTTCCAAGGCTTGCCGTATGGAACCGATTTCACAATTGAAGTAATCCTCCTGCTTTCCATATTTTTGCAAAAGCTTCTTGGCTAACGTCGTTTTTCCGACCTGACGCGCTCCATACAGAATGATTATTTTATCCTTAAATATCCAGTTCTCAATATTTTTTTCAATATCCCGATGTATGTACTTTTTTTCCATATATACCATTATAATAATGGATTAAGGTTACTATAAAAAACACTATTTTATTTAGTATTTTTGATGTCATAACAGCAATATTAGTATATATTAATGCTGTTACAAAGTCAACACATAAACTATATGGCTTATATAAAAGAAAAATAATAGTGATATTACACCACAAGCCCGGAAGTTTCTTCCGAGGACCGTCCTCGGAGAGAGTCTGATCGCCACGCCGAAGATTCAGCGAAGGTTGGTCCCCGCTCCCCATTTCAAAATTACAAAATTTAAAAATTCTATCTTCCCAACTCGTTAAACTGACCCGTTCTTCCGGCGACGATAAGAGCGGATACCTGCATAGCCAAGATACCCGAGACACCCAACCAGCGTCGTGCCGGAAATGATGAGGCCGAAGTAGAAATACGATTGCGGCTTGAAATAGAGAGTCAGGTCCACATCGATGCTCCCGTCTGGATTTTCACGATATTGATCCTTGGAAAGATGCTGTCGGATATATGCCGGATCAATCAGGAACGAGTTCAGTTTCGCATCGTTTTGGGAGTGGTCGGTATCCGGCAGGAAATAGTCTTTCTTGGTCAGCACGTCGAACCATTGAAAATCTCCCGCTCGAAGTTTCCAGTCTGGATGATACGATTCTGAGAAATTCACATATACCGGAGCGGAGATATTCTTGAGCGAAACACTATATTGGGTAGGATTCACGGATTGATACTCAACCTTGCTAAAGGGAATATCACCATATATGGTCTCCTTTTCCTTGGTGGAATAGATATGCGGACGAGCGTTCTCGTTTTCGTACACTATCACGTCCTTCGTCCCGATATCAATCCGTTGCAAATAAGACAGTTGATCAAGCTCGTCGATAAAAAATTGCCGGTCACCATAGTCTTTGAAAAAATCGTCGTCATTTTCGGTATCCTGAAGCGGAATTATCACATATCTCATCGAGGAAATATCCAACAGACTATTTGCAAACGGTGACTTCAGTATGCTAGTAATCCTGTTTTCAGTCGGAAGAGAAGCGTTATTCGTTCGGGATAAAGATTGCCATACCGATTGCACGAGATCTATCAAATTCGCCTTCGACTTCGAATTAAGATATATACTCCACCGTGAAGACGTCGGCACCCACAATGTCCGAAATTCTTCGGGTTGTTCGAGAATAAAATCCTTTACAATCAGATAATCCTGAGGGACATGCCGCGGAACGAACAGCGTCCCAAACTCACCAGTCAAAATAGGTTTCGTGTTCCACAGAAAAAGCACTGCGATAATCGCTGTAAGAGCATATTTCGCGTATGTCGTCGCTCCCTTTTCCGTCCAATGATTCCAGATCCAGGAAACGAAGGAACCGATAAGGACCGAATACCCCAAGGCGATAAGAAAATAGAATTTGCTCGATTCACGAAATGCATTGAATCCAGGAAAATGGGTATACAACCACAGATAGAGCTCCTCGAACGGGGCGCCAACCTGTTTGGACAAAAGGATGCCAAACAACGAAATACATCCGAAAAATAAAACGTTCTTACTCTTCCGATTCAGCCACAATCCGACAAAGGCAAAGATCGGAATAAGGAAAAAGTGAAGCGGGATCGACTGGACCCTGAAAATGGCGGATGCTCCTCCGGTCCAAAAAGGATGAAAGAGAGTTAGGGCTTCCTCGATATTCATGAAGCTATTACCGAACAGCCCCCTGTCGAATATCACATTGTCCGTAATAGCACCCAACTTCATCAGACCGATGATCCAATACAGATTCAAAAGAACTACCAATGCTATTGGAAAGAAAGCAGACAAGCCGTTCCTAAAAACGGTTTTCCAGGAAATCTGGTCAATAATGAACGTGTACCAAAGAAAATAGAAGAAACATACCCACGCGAGTATATAAAATGCACGTATCTCGTAAAAGCTCACGATGAAAAAAACCAACCCGGTCAGAACTGCCTTTTCCAACTTTTTCTCTTCAAGGGTTTTCATAAAAAGGAGCAATGCCCACGGCGCGAGAGCGAACGCCGCCATTAGGGTCAGATGGCCAGTATCGCCAATTAAAAAATATGTATTATAGGAAAAAACAAAAAAACCTATAAACGAACCAATATTCGATTTAAGTATCTTTCGTATTAAAAAAAAGCTTCCGAAAGAACCAAAAAAAATTGCTGGAAAAAAATATAACAGCCTTTCGCTCAATGAAAAATTGGTTACAAAGGCCAAAATGCCCCATAACACGTTAGCGGGATACATAGGAAGAACTGCAACGCCTACGTCGCCTAGGCCAGAATTAATCCATCCAAAAGGAAAATTAAGAAATTCTTTCTGTGCATCTAGAAAGAAAAAACTCCAGTCTCCATATGAAATAATATACCAATTAAAGACCCATCGCCAATAAGTGATAAGTACTATTAATAAGATTATTGAAATTAATTTCCTCATCATTATTTCTTAAATACAATAAACAAGCTTCCTAAAAATATCCTGAAAAAAGAACGATCTATGAAAGTAAGAGCTCCCTTTCGAGAAATAGATTGACTCGACCAATATTCAATTTTCAGGCCCTTAGTCTTGGCCCACTTAAGAATTGATAATGGATTCGTTACATTCACAGCATCATCATCAGGATGAAATTCCTCCCGATTTACTGGTTCCATTTTCCTAAAAATGTATTCAGATGAAAAAACTAGTTTAAACAATTCAAAAAAATTTGAAATTTTTTGGAAGAAACCACTCGTATGATAATGATAATTATTTGTTATCGACAAAAAGTTTGGACAGGCAACGATCAAATATCCACCCTTTTTTAATACTCGAAACTCTTCTTCAAGAAAAGCCAAGGGATCGTCGGTATGTTCCAAGACATTATAAGATCCGACTACCTGAAATACAGAGTTTTCAAAAGGGAGTATTTTCCCATCATATACACTACAATTTAATCTTTTTCCCTGACATATTCCAACAGAAGTTTTTGAAATATCAACTCCATGCGTATCACAATACGATCTTTTTTCCAACAACGAAAGCACGATTCCCGTTCCGCAACCGGTATCCAAAATCATATCAGTATGATGAGAATATTTATCAATAAAATAAACATATTTCTGAAATTCCTGCGGATTTTGCGTTTCAAGAAACGAAGAATAAGCCTCGTTATTCTGATAATATTTCTGGTGGTTCATCATATTTCTAATTAGTAAGATTTACATTTTTGAGATATAAACATTCAGATAACAATTTTCAATTGAATCTAAGGAATGGTTATCATCTTCGGCTGCCATTCACCATCTTTCGTGACTGAGTCGAATTTTTCCTGTTCTAGAATATATGGATTTTTTAGAACAAGATATCCATCACCTTCAATCCGCACGCTAACGACCGATTCCTTACTCAGATCAAGCGGGATTACTTCATACGTGAGTTCATTTTTTTCCCCCTGCGGATTTAGTGTAGTCACTCTCTTGTTATTGACAAACACCCGAAGCACTGATTCCTTGAAGAAAGACTGATCCTTCGTCACCTTCAAAATAGGAACGACGAGCTGATACTGCCCAGCGCCTATTTCTTTCTGAAAAAGATACGCTTCGGTAGCACCTAGTAGTTTATCCGAATAATGAGTTTCCATCGTCATAACATCGGCATAGGCTACTTTTTTTTCCGTCAAAAAAACCTCCAAAAGCGGGCTTGGGATGCCATGATACACATTAATAACATCACTTCGAAGTAATGAAAGTAAATCATCCTTTTGTGGTTGATAAGAGGTGATAAGATATTCTTCCTTACTCATATTAAGAAGATAGTTAGGCCTCTCTCCGGGTTCAACATGACAATATCCATACGCATATTCTCCGTACGCCTTCTTACATTTTTTCGTCGCCTCTTTCAATTGGTATATATCGATATTGCCGAAACTGCGTACCAACATCAGCTGACTCGTTATCTTGCTATAATCAAATGTCGGAAAGTTTTTCTGCCACAAAAAATTCCGATCCAGTATCAGATATCGAGTACCGAAATCTCTCATGGCCCCAAGAATCTTGTCGGGATTATTTGAATAATCAAACAGAGCCCGCATATCCATGGTGTTTTGATTCACAAAGGGATATCGTTCAAAAGTAATAGTTTTAGGTATAGAGAAAAGACTTGAGAATGGATTTTGATACAAAGTCGGTTGCAATGAGTCATTTTTAGACCAGGTATAATTATCATTTATACCCTGACCTATCGGGAGGTATGCAGGAAAGTAAATTTTCTCATCCTGATTCTGAGCAAGATATGCGTCCACCTGGAAGTATTCATCTGGTACTGACATTTCATTGAGATATTTCCAATTGTTTATTATAAAAATTGACGGAACCGCAATAAGAATAAAAGATAACAGGATTACTAAACAACGCCGTCCAAAATAAGCCGAACGAAGCAATGCAGCTATCCCCGTATAGATTATAAATAATAGAACTATTTCTTCAAACACAATCAGTCGATGAACCGCACGAAGACTTTTCATGAGAGGAAAATATCGGAAAGCAAAGTCGAAAACGATATCACCAGACAGTAATATAGCCACAAAAAAATACAATGATGCAAAGATAATTGACTGTTTTTTATTCAAATCTGATTCTATAGACAATACGATAATCGCAAGAAAAAAACTAAGCACAAATATAGGAAGAAGAGATAATAAATGAGGGGGGACCATAGTGACGCCGGCAGTAAGGCTATCCAATAAGTTCACTTTACCATAGTCAAAAGACTCACGGGAATTCCCATGCAACAGGGCCGAAAGTACTATCGGCGCGTTCAGAACGGCCATAACACTAAAGATCGTCGTCGAAAAGCATACGATCTTTTTCCAACTGTGCATCCACTTACGATAGAAGAATATCAGGACTCCGAGAAAAGAATACAGGAATATCGGGACGAATCCGATACTCACGTTTAGAAAGACGGAGCTTGCCAAGCCGGTAACCAAACCCCAACGAAATATCGTCTTGTACGACGATTCATCGATGCTTCGCAGTACGCGAACAACAAGAGAAAGAGACAAAAGGAGAAAAGCATGATGGAAAGAATACAATCCACTCCCCAGGTATGTGAAGTTGACCGGAAGAATGATAAAAACGACGGATGCCACGAGAAATGCAAACCACTGCACTTCCTCGAAGAGTAGTCGGAATGAGATATAGACAGCAATCAACTGAACAGCTATCGTCAAAAAGACATAGAATAGAAACGGGTGTATACGAAACGCCTCTCCTATACTGAAAACAGAGAGGTTGATAAGGGAATACCACTTGGAATAATGATAGAAATCAGGACAATCGAGACAATCGTTCGTCTGGAGTAATGTTGACGGGTCAGCAGTAAAATCATGGACGATATTTCTCAGATGGCCGAAGTAGTCGAAGGAAAATACCTGCTCCCCGGTAAGATAGGCGGTATGTTTGTCAACAAAGAAATTCGCGATTATCATTCCTAGCGCCAACAAAAGCAATGGCAACAACACCATCCTATGATCCGTTACAAATCGGGCTCTTTTTTCTCGAAACATAGTTTTATCCATTAATTCTTTCCTCCGGCGTTTACCACGTTTGGGAAAGGCATCGTCCGCTCAGGAACATCAAGGACCATCTTATCCACCCATTCCACGCCCTGCATAAACGAATGGTCCTGGTTGCCAACTTCGTACTTCCAGGCACCGAACCGCCCACGAGTAAAGATATTCATTTTTTCCAGTTTCGGCAAGACATCCTCAAGGATCGCGTCGCGATCGAGAGATGGGGTTGGATAACCGTACTCTGCCCTATAAACAAAAGTAGAGACGATATCATCCTCGGAGTCAACCAATCCATCTTCGATAAGGGCTCGGATTGTCCATCCGACCAAATCAGCCTGATCAACCGGCTTCCGTTCCGAATCAGTAGTTTCCGTCATGAGTGACCAATATCCTTCACCGGGGACATTAAACGGACTGTAGTGTGAAAAAACAGTCACCCGGTAATAGGGACTATTCGCTTGGGGGAAATACATCCAACATTTCCCTTTCAATCGATCGTTTGGAGCACCTTTCAATCCGATACCTACGACGTTTGTTGATGAGTGTTTCAATCGTGTCGCACTCCTTACGGATACTTCCGGGAAAGACTCTACTTTGCCGACGAACGTATCGAGAGGTGTCGTATTCAATAAGACGCCATATTCGATTCTCCGACCATCCCCAAGAACAACCTCCTTGCGTTCGGGATCAACCCCCCGCACTTCTGAGTCTAAAGAGAACCGCTCCGCCCCGATCATTCCGGCGACGGCGGACCAGACTGATCCGGTCCCGCCACGTTTCGGGAAACGGAACATATTGTTCGGTCCCCAGGAGAAATCATCCTCGTCGAAAAGTATGTTTTTCGTCACCCGCGACAGATCTGCCGTCGCAACACGTTCACCGGTCCATAAATATGACATCTCTTCCGCAGGATACCCCCAGACCTTGAAGTTGTACGGGATCATGAATTCTTCGGCTATGCCAGAACCGAACACAATACCAATCCAATCCTGGAAATTCTCTGGTTTCGATACGACTGGATTGGTATGATTACGGATGATGCCCTCTAGACACTTCCACATGATCTCGCGCGGAAGATATCTGATATTATTCTGAAACGGATATGGAACGAAACAATCTCGTATCCATATCCATGATTCACGCTGATGACTCAGCCAACCGTCTTCTCCAAGGGCCTTTTGCATGAGATCATCGAAATATCGGTAATGCGAAAACTGGACATGCCCGCCGATGTCCCATAAGAAACCATTTTCATCGGTAAAAGTTGCGGAGAGGCCTCCGACATACGCCTCCTTTTCCAAAACAATAAAATCTTCGATACCCGATTCTTTCAGACGATATGCCACGCCGAGGCCCGTAGGTCCCGAACCGATGATGACATATGTATAGCGTTTCGACATGGCACTTACGATGAATGTTTGAGTAGGGACGCCCTGAAAACAATCAGCTCCTTCAGGCTTCGGAAACACACCCTCAGCAGATTCCAACGTAAGATGGAGATCGTTCCAGTCTGACGGTCCTTATGCTTAACGGGAATATCAATCGTCTGCTGTCCATTTTTTCTCGCCAAGACGGCTAGAAAGATATTCGGGGCGAACGGATATTCGTCCGGCAATTTTTTCAGTAACATCGACAAAAAATCGCCTTCCATGAGTCTGAAAGGGATATTGCTATCCAGTATGTTCTCACCGAAGAATACGAACAACGCGAAACGGAGGATCCGAGTAATCAGGAGTCGTGAAACGGCATCATAACGGATCCGACGGTATCCTAAAATGAACTTTGATTTGTTACGGTTTTCCCATAACTTTGCGAAGTCAGATATCTCAAACTGGTCATCACTATCTACCTGAAATATCCACTCGGAGCCGAGAGAGATGGCTTTCGCGTATCCCTCTATAACTGCTTTCCCATGTCCGCCATTTTCCTGGTGCACAACCATCAATTGCGAATGCTCATGTTCCAGGCCATCCAATATCTTTCCAGTCTCATCTTTCGATCCGTCATTGACAACAATGAAATGAAAAGTTCCTGAACCGATAAACCGTTCAAGAAATATAATCCAGTTCGTTACGACTTTGGTGATGCATTCCTCCTCATTATAGGCGGGCATCACTACGGAAAGTAGTGGCTTCATTTCAATATCTCATCATACAAATCCAGATACCGAGGGATAATGACCTTATCCCAGTCATATTTTTCTTCCACCTCCTGACGTGCCCTCTTTCCAAAGGAAGCAATCAATTCCGGGTGGTCTATCAAGTATACCATTTTCTCTGCCAATCCTTTTGTATCTTCTTGCTCGACCAAGTAGCCGTTTTTACCATCCGTAATAGCATCCTGAAACCCACCGACTTTTGAACTGATTATTGCCAAACCAGATGCCATCGCCTCTAAACACACGGTGGCAAATCCCTCAGATCGACTCATATTAACAAAAACATGAGCTTTTTTATAATACTCCTGAATCATATAATTTTCCACAAACCCTTCAAAAAAAACGTTACTCTGCAAACCCAATCTCTCAACCAAGGTTTCGAGGTATTGTTTTTGCGGGCCGTCACCCACTATTCTTAATATGATATTTTTCTCCTTTATGGAATAATTTACTGCTTCAATAATTAGATCTACAGCTTTCCTCTTAACCAAATAACAAACAACTAAAATCTCTAAAACACCAGTCTTTTTATCGTATGGAACATATTCAAATTTTCTTATATCTATTCCCGGAGGAATGATGGAGATATTATTTGGTTTTATCCCTTTCTTTATAAGAAAATTACGAGTATACTCATTGATGACAACGATTTTCTTTGCTCTTTTTAAAGTAATGTTAGACAGAATGTTCAAAATGAAGCCTGAAGATTTATAAATGGTTTGCAGTATGCTGTTTTGTTTACTGAAAGATTGTGCGTTTCTAATGTTAGAAGGATTAACATCAGTATCTTGATATGTTAAAGCATTCTGAATTGGCCCAACTACAAATGGACGGCCCACAAAACCAAACACTGCGGATAAATTGAAGGTGTTTCCGATGGAAAACGGCAAGACATGATGAACGACATCAAAGTTTGTATAATTCAATTGTCTTGTTGTTTCAATAAAATACTGTATATTAAACCGAATTGCATTTTTTAAACTTGTGTCTATATTAGTTGTCTTTTTTTGTAATTCTATAATTTTATATGGTTTTCGGCTCTCCAGTTTTGTGAATCCCGTCACCACGACTGACTCAGTATTCTTACAAGCTATCCTGTTGGCAATATTAAAGGCCCAGGAAAATTCACTGCCTCCAGAAACTTCGTCGTAAATATAATGACAAGGGCTGAAAAGTATCTTCATAGAATCACATTCGATTGGCTCTTAATAAAAATGCGAGTTGTTTTCATTCACCGACCAATCTGTTTTCCCACTCCCAAGCACTCTTTATGATAAAATCGATATCGTATTGCGCCCTCCATTGAAGTCTCTCGTGAGCCTTTTCAGGACTCGCCACGAGTTCGGCTGGGTCACCCGCCCGACGCCCCATCTCGAGAACAGTAAAATCCATGCCCGTTATTTTTTTCGATGTCGCTATAATTTCACGAACAGACACGCCGATTCCTGTTCCGAGATTGAAATAGTCTGTTCGAAAATCCTCCGTATCAAGCAAGTCCATCGCCTTGTAATGTGCATCCGCCAAATCCAACACATGGATATAATCCCTGATACAGGTGCCGTCTTTCGTCTCATAATCAGAACCAAAAACGGACACATTCTCCCTGATTCCCTTTGCCGTCTGCAATACGAGAGGAATAAGATGTGTTTCCGGATCATGCAGTTCTCCGATTCCGAATCCAGCACCGCATGCGTTAAAATACCTGAGCCGTACTGATTTGATATCGTGTATCTTCGAATACCATTCGAGTATCTTCTCGAACATCAACTTACTTTCGCCATATGGATTTATCGGTTTCTGCGGTGTAGCCTCAGATATCGGAGAAACATCGGGGATACCATAGGTCGCGCAGGTGGAAGAGAACACTATCTGATTGCAGTTCCCTTTCAGCATGGCCTCGAGCAGATTCAACCCCGCCAAGATGTTGTTTTCAAAATACTTCCCCGGATTTTCCATAGATTCCCCAACATACGCATACGCAGCGAAATGTATCACGCAACCTATGTTGTTTTCCGAAAAAACCGCATTGATCTCATCCTTCCGCAACAAATCGCCTTGTATGAAATGAACACCGGTCGGGAGATAATCCTTATGACCATATACCAAATTGTCAAACACGAAAATATCGGAGGGTTGCACTCCTTTGGACACCAGATAATGAACGGTGTGGGCACCTATGTACCCGGCACCGCCGGTCACCAATATCTTTTTCATAGATTCAAACTATCTTCTCGAAGTATCCTATCGTCTTCCTGAGTCCCTCTTCCAATTCTACTTTTGGTTCCCAATCGAGCTTTTCCTTGGCAAGGGAGATATTAGGCTGGCGCTGCCTCGGGTCATCTTGTGGGAGCGGTTTGTAGATGATCTTGCTCGTGCTATCTGGGATGAGTTCGAGGATTTTTTCGGCGAGTTGCTTTACGGTGAATTCGTGCGGGTTGCCAATATTGACCGGACCAACAAAACCTTCCTTGTTTTCCATCATCCGTATCATCCCTTCCACAAGGTCATCCACATATTGGAAACTTCGTGTCTGCGATCCATCACCATACATCGTGATGTCTTCATTCTTCAGGGCTTGCACGATAAAATTAGATACGACGCGACCGTCATGCGGATTCATATTCGGACCATAGGTGTTGAAAATCCTGATAACCCGTATCGCGACTTCGTGCTGTCGATAATAATCGAAAAACAGAGTCTCTGCACATCGCTTCCCCTCATCATAGCACGAACGGATACCGATAGGGTTCACCTTACCCCAGTAACTTTCACGCTGAGGATGCTCTTCCGGATCACCATACACCTCGCTCGTGGATGCCTGCAGGATCTTCGCCCTTGTCCGTTTGGCAAGCCCGAGCATATTGATCGCACCATGGACGGATGTCTTCGTCGTCTGTACCGGATCGAACTGATAATGCACGGGAGAAGCCGGGCAGGCGAGATTATATATCTCGTCGACTTCCACGTACAATGGGAAAGTGACATCGTGTCGCATCAGTTCGAATCGAGGGTTTTCCAAAAGTCCCACTATATTATCCTTGTTCCCGGTGAAAAAATTATCCACGCACAACACTTCATTTCCCTCCTCGAGAAGTCTCTTGCAAAGATGCGACCCGATAAAGCCTGCGCCACCCGATACTAAGATCTTTTTTCTCATACCCTTTTCTCTATTCGATTATCCTTTCATTTGAAAACACTGGAACGTAGCACCCTGGCAATCTGCGTCATTCTTTCTCTGCCGTTATGAATCTCAATAAGTGTACTGCTTTCCCAAAACCATGATACATATCCCTCATTACCTGAAAATCAGAAACCAATCTCTTTTTTTGAATCAAAGACCTTTTCTTCATTGTTCGCGGAAAATATCGAATATTAAACCACCAACCTCCGATATATGACCAAGCTATTTTCGGTTTTAATACGAGCAAAAAAGTGAGAAATTCAAATATATTCTGAATCAGGTAGATGGGCAATACCCACAGGAGATTATACCAGGAATAGTTCTTAAGAAGCATCTGGAGTGTATTCTGATTTCTCCACAAAAATTTTTTATATCGCATACCATCGCTGATGTTTCCTATTCCAGCGTGAAAAACAAATATATCATTGCACTGGTATATCGTCTTCCCTAAAAGATGCAGTCTCCAAAACCAATCAACCTCCTCACAATACATAAAGAAGTCCTTATCCAAACCATCAGTTTCATTGTATAGCTTTTTAGAGAATAATAGACAGGCCCCTGGAAGATAAAATGACTGACGATTCGTATTATGGATACCGAAACCATGGCCAAATATATCAATAGTCATGATATATCGAACCTGTCGCTCACCAGCATAACTTGATTCGAGAGGTGCTATAACATCAGATTTAACTGTATCGTATTGAGACATCAACTCTGCTAGAAAATTATTCTTAACCCAAGTATCATTATTTAATAAGAGAATATATTCTCCATGCGAGTGCGTAACGCCAAGGTTATTTCCTCCTGCAAACCCTCTATTGATTTCACTTTGTACAATAATAACTTCGGGATAGTTCTTATGAACAAATTCTACACTATCATCAGTGGACGCATTATCCACAAAAACAATCTCCGTGTTCTTATACGTCTGCGCGCACAAAGAACCGAGGCATTTTTTAAGCCACTTTTCGCCATTCCAATTCACGATGATAACAGATACTAACGGTTGAGACGCAGACATTCTCGTGTCATTAGTTGCAATGCCAACGCGTGCTTTTCCCAACTGTACTTATTCTGAACGGTCTCCAATGCATGTCGCCCCATATTTATACTCTCACTGTGATTTTCTAGGAGAAAACGCAAATTCTGTACAATCGCTTCCGTTTCTTTCTCTTTGGTATAGTACCCATCAAGGCCATGATGGAAAAGTGCACATACACCTTGACCCTCAGGAATGATAAATGTCGTTCCATTTCCAGCTGCTTCGAGCGCCGGCATACCAAAACCTTTATCATCATTCGTTTGAAGAAGAACTGTCGCTTCGGCGTAGTATTTCTGAAGATCACGCTCTATCACTGCGCCAACTATCTCTATATTTTTTTTCAGCTTCCTTAAATCAATTTCACTTTCAAATTCTTTTCTATAAGCATCTTCAATCCATTTTCCGACCATCTTCATTTGCATTTCTGGAATCTTTTCTAATAACTCAAAAATATATTCCGGATGCTTGCCACGTTTCCATGCAGTAACCAACAATACATATCCTCTTTTCCCAATGCTATTAACAATTGGATGTACCGAAGGATGTATCTCAACTATCTCAACATCTGCTTTCAATGTACGGAGATGCTCATTATGAGCATCTCCTCCAACCAAAATTTTATCCGAATTTTCCAAAATCATCCTGTCAATCCGATTTGCAATTCCAGACAAGAAATATAACATGGGTTTCGGAAATTTCTCTCGATATACTCTTTGCAAAATATACCCGATTGGATCCCAGATAAAGCATGAGAAAGGGATCTTTCTTACTTTTCGTATCATTATAGCACTGAATGCGGTGTATGTCCCGTGACAAATGATATAATCATACTCATTTCTTTTTAACGTCCATGGTATCAAAATCGGATAGGATAGATGAAAAGACGCAAAGAAATGAAAGATTGGGAAATTAAAACTATAACAAAGAAAAGCTGGTAACTTGTCATCAAGATACTCGACCGGAACGCCTTCCAATAAATCTAAAAATGCGCCTTCAATAACAGCCTTCCGACGCAACACGACCAAAATAGCGTCTTCGCCGATATCACGAAGTGCCCGCACTTGCTCGATGGCAATCTTTTCAACACCACCAACATTCAAACGATCAATAAGTATTCCTATCTTCATACTACTACTGTAGCTTCCTAACTTTTATGGCAATAAAGTGCCCATGTCTCGGATCAAACTTAGCAAACCACCAAGGAAATGGATAATAACCACTGCATACAATTTTTTCTACCTTAAATCCTTGGACTTCAAAAACTTCTTTCAATCCACGATAAGCAAAAATTCTCTGGTGCTCCCATGTTTTGAGAGGATTTAGTTCTAAACGGTGTATAGATAAAGGGTTTCCGACGCCACTTCTTTCTGAATCAATATTTGTAAGACTAAACATTTGCCAACCAAGCATCAGAGCAAAGATATTATGCCAAGAAGACGCATTTTCAGTAGAAACTATAGCATACCCACCTGGTTTTAATGTTCTTTTTATTTCTTTAATAAAATTTGTCGTGTCATACAAATGCTCGATAGTTTGGTTTGAATGTATAACATCAAAAAAATCATCTTCAAACGGGAATTCTTCATTAAGATCTCCTGTCTTTGCCTTTATTCCCCTTTCTTCTGCTAATTTTCGACGACTATCTACAATCTCGATACCGTATATATCACGGGTGCCGATTTTTTTTATCAATTCCTCTGTCCATGATCCGTCATCACATCCAAGATCACAAAAAGTAGCACGATTGTTTACTTGTAATAGATCAATAATGTTTTTATTATTATGATTGCCAGCTTCACTAAAAAGGCTTGTGAAATATCGCTTTATCATATCATTTATTCGTTAATACTGTTACTTTTATACCATTCAATCGTCTTCATAAGGCCTTCTTTCAAAAAATATTTAGGAATAAATTCGATAGTATTGAAACTCTTTGTATTATCGCAATTCCGCTTTGTAAGACCTCCTGGTTTAGTGATATCAAACTCAACTTTCAAATCTACACCTTCAAGATCCATAATCATCTTCGCAAGGTCTTTAAGTTTTATTGTCTCATCGGTTCCGAAATTTACCGGATCGCACTCTGGATATTTCTCAGTCAAATCAATCAATCCGCGAGCCAAATCCTCGACATAAAGAAAAGAACGCTCCTGATTACCATCACCCCACATGGTAAACGGATTTTCCCGACCCGCTATACGGTTGATGAATGTCGGGATAACCTGTGCCGATTCTTTATCAAAGTTATCACGAGGACCAAAAACATTGTATGGTCTCGCGATGGCGATTTTCATTCCAGACTGTTTCGCATACGCATTTGCTAAGACCTCGCCAAATCTTTTCGACCAAGCGTATCCATAATGTGCCGACTCTACATCACCAAGAAAGCCATCGATTTCAAGGTTCGGTGACTTTGATTCACTGCCATATACGATACCGGAGCTTACCACAAGAAACCGCTCGACGCCAGATTTTCTGGCAGCGTCGAGCATGTTTATGGAAAGCAACGTATTCGTCCTCAGTATGTCAGCTGGAAATTTCTGATGAAACGCAATGTTCTTTTTATATGATGCTACATGAAAAACGGCATCTTTCCCGCTCGTCGCTTTCAGTGCAAAATCCGAATCCAACAAGTCACCATTGAGGACGGTCAACTGCGGCAATAGGTGCTCAATATTCCGTACCGACTCTTTTTTCGAATACGTCGTAATCGTTACCGAGGCACCCTTCTCGATCAATTGTTCCACAACAAAACTCCCGATAAACCCGGCTCCACCCGTCACAAGAACGTTTTTACCCATCCAGAAATTGTCGTCCATACCGTTCATCTCTAATTATTTGACGGGATCAAGACTTAAGCCGACGTGTTTCAAGTCCGCATCCATCATAATCTTCACCAACTCCGTAAAGGTAGTCTGCGGTCTCCAGTCTAATTCTTGAGCGGCTTTCGAAGCATCCCCAATCAACAGATCGACCTCGGCAGGGCGAAAGTATCTCGAATCGATCTCGATAATCGTCTTGCCAGTCTTCACATCCACGCCTCGCTCATCCGCGCCTGTTCCTTCCCACCGAAGATCAATGCTAGCCAAACGGCAGGCCTCTTCGATGAACTCCCGGATCGTGTGCGTCTCGTTGGTTGCCAATACATAATCGCTAGGCTTTTCCTGCTGTAGCATCAGCCACATACCTTCCACATAATCCTTCGCATATCCCCAATCCCGTTTCGCATCCAAATTCCCCATATACAATTTCTCCATTTTCCCGGAAAGGATATTGGCGAGACCAATCGTTATTTTCCGCGTCACGAAATTCTCTCCGCGTCGCGGTGATTCATGGTTGAACAAAATACCATTGCAGGCGAACATGCCGTAACTTTCCCGATAGTTCACCGTCATCCAGTACGCGTATACCTTTGCAGCGCCATACGGAGAACGCGGATAAAACGGGGTCGTCTCTTTTTGCGGTACTTCTTGCACCAATCCAAACATCTCAGATGACGAGGCTTGATAGAATTTCGTTTTCGGATTCTCCTGACGGATCGCCTCGAGTAGCTTCGTCGTACCGATACCGGTCACATCTCCGGTAAATTCCGGCATATCAAAACTGACCCTAACATGGCTTTGTGCACCCAAATGATACACCTCATCTGGCTTCACGAGACGGACAATACCATGCAATGAACTCGAATCGGTGATGTCACCATAATGAAGTGTAATATCGTGTTTTTTTTCGTGTGGATCTTGAAAGAGGTGTTCGATCCTTTCACGATTAAAGGTACTGACACGTCGAACGATACCGTGCACCTCATAGCCTTTTCCAAGCAGAAGTTCCGCAAGATACGAACCATCTTGCCCGGTTATTCCAGTTATGAGCGCGACCTTTTTACCATTATTATTCATACGTTTGAATATCTATTTGTGCAATAAGTCACATAATAACGCAATTTCTTCTTCGGTCAATTCTGGATTATTCGGGAAATAAAATCCGTTCTTATGAATGAAATCGGCATTTTCACACAACGATTCATTCGTGACGTATTTCTTGTAGAAAGGCTGTTTTGTCATATCTCCCGCGATGATGGGCCGTATCTCAACTTGGGCATTCTCAAATCGTTTCCGATATTTTTCAAATGACTCGTGTGTCCGACATACCGCCGGCATCGCAAAATTCGAAACAACATCCATATGTCGGACATCAAGCGATAAAAAATCATCATTCGACTCGATACAATTCTGAAATCGTTTAAAGTTGTTTTCGCGTGTCGAAACAATTTCATCCCAATACTGTAGCTGCCGGTTCCCGAGAAATCCGCCGATTTCCGTAGGCCTCGCATTGAAAGCAAGGTCGTAAAAGGTATATCGCGAAAAGAAATCACCAATCCCATTCTTATCCCTGATAACGCGCTGCTTTTCCGCAGACAGATTCCTATCCCAACCATGAGCTCGCACCATGAGGAGCATATCATACAATTCCTCGTCATCCGTACAGATCATGCCGCCTTCGACGGTCGAAAAGTGATGTCCGACGAATGTCGAGAATGTCGAAGCGAGCCCAAAGTTCCCCAGTTTTATCCCAGAAACTTGAGAACCAAGGGACTCGCAATTATCTTCAAGCATGATAATCTCGTTTTCAGAGCACCATTTTCGGATTTGTTCCATGTCTCCAGAAAATCCGAGGGCGTTGGTTATGAAGAGTGCTTGTATATCCGTTGCTTTTACAGACTGAAGAGTCTGACTAGATATGTTGAGCGTTTCTTTTTCACAGTCCAGCACTACAGGAACGAGACCTAGTTGGATAAGCGGCATGATGTTCGTCGCCCATGTCAAAGAAGATACCGCGACCCGGTCACCTCGATGTAAACGACCAAGATTCAACAACGCCTGAATAAGAACAAGATTTGCCATACTTCCACTACTAACATACAGCGCGTGTGCTCTCCCTTGTTTCTGCGCAAAACCGTATTCGAACTTTTTACACTCTTCACCCATACTCAACATCTCAGCCTCGAGAATAAAATTCGCGAGTGCTTTTTTTGTTTCCTCCTCCTTATAGAAGGTAGATTTCATTAATTTGATCATTGCCTTGTCTTATGGAATTAGTTTCTCCAAAACGATGAGCGTGTTTTATTAAACGGTTCGCCGCTTTAGGATGTATTTGAGCTTCTGTTCAAAACAATCTCACATTGTAACAAAACTCATGCTTTGCTTCTGTGCATATACCATTCCAGCGTATTCCTCAAACCCTCTTCCAGGGTTAACTGCTGAAAATCAATGATTCCTTTGAGTTTTTTCGCATCCAACACGCGCTCTTTCATTCCGCCCGGCTTTTCGGAATCAACATATATATTCGGTTCCACCCGGACCGTTTTCGACACGAGTTTCGCGAGATCGAGAATGGATATCGACTCCTCTGTAGCGATATTAAGCGTCTGGTATGATCCGTATTCTATCATGGCAAGAATTGACCACACAAGATCCTTCACATAAATAAATCCCCGCACCTGACTGCCGTCGCCCCATATCTCTATCCGTTCCCCGTTTACCGCTTTCCGAATCATACTCGGAATGACCCGGTTCGCGGCATCGAACTTGTCCCGCGGGCCGTAGATATTGGTCGGACGAGGAAGATAGGTCCGTATACCGAACTGTTTGGCATACAGCTTCGCCAACACCTCGGCAAAAATCTTTGAAAGCACGTATCCGTTCTCGCTATATTGGAAAAACTTCTGATGATCGTCTTCCTCGACAATCGGGCTCTGGACCTGAGGAGAATATATCTCGGCCGAGCTCATGATCATTACGTCCTGGATGCCGAGTTCCTTGGCGACATTGAGTACATTCGAAACCATACGGACATTCTCATCCATGATTCGTGCCGAATTTCTGCTCTTGAAATCGATATTCCCATCCAGGGCGGCGCAATGCAGGATCAATCCTATGGAATGTTCCTTGCAGACATCGCGGAACCGATCTTCTTGCAGGATATCGACCCTTTCGATCTCGGCCATGTCGGCAATCGACGAATCGACAGCCTCCCTATTCAAAGCGGTCCCGACGACATGCGCCCCAAGTATAGAAAGTTGCTCGACGAAATGCGAACCGACGAATCCGCCAGCTCCGGTCACAAGCACCCGCTTTTCCTTCCAGTACGCTCGGTTCATTATCGCTTCATTATGAATTTCCCATATACCATCCCGGCCCCGCCTCCGGCATATTCGCATGCCCGCATGAATACCATACCAATCAACAAAATAGGATGACTGAGGAGAAATCCGAAGTGTCTGAAATAGGACGCCTTAAACGGATTGAAGTATTGGACGAATTTCTTTCCACCGTGTTTCTTTCCGAATTTATAAGCATCTTTCCCGTACAGAAACCGCTTGCGTATCAGCTTTCCCAACGACAGCGCGCCCTCGTCATGCATGATATGCCGTGTGGTCCGCAGTATAACATATCCCGCCTCACGGATTCTCAAGGCCAAATCCCAGTCATCCGCACCGACGGTATCATCCAGATACCCCATAGCCTCGATCGCCTTCTTCTCGAAAAACCTCGGAGCCTCAACGAAATCGTCGCCCCAATATGTTCGACGCTCAAGCCATTTACATTTCGCCCAAAACCCCACACCGAACGATTCTTCCGCGACAATGACCGCTTTGCAGCGGTCGTCTCCTTGGATCACTTCGACACATTCCGAGATCAACCCTTCCGGCAGACTCATATCGGCATCCACATAATACACATATTCTCCCTTAGACTGCCTGAAACCGAAATTCCGCTGGAACGGGGCCCCGAAAATACGCTCTTTCGATTGGTCTGGACCGGCCGTAAAAAATCGGGCATCATACTTCTTTGCGATCTCCCGGGTCGAGTCCTTCGAATGATTGTCTACCACGATAAGCTCTATATTCCGATATGTCTGCTTGCGAATGGACGAAAAGCACGTCTCAAGCTGACTTGCGGAATAATATGTCGGCACGATGATAGAGACGAGGGGGTGTGGCATCATTGTTGCTTTTCGGATACAGGACGGTTCGCGTGGGTCTCTACCATCATACCTTATTTCCCGGTCACATTCCAATACCCGCCTTTATCGGGACCGATCCTTTTCAATAAGCCTTTTTCTTTGAGTTTTCGCAGATTGTTTTCCACATTCTTTTCAGCCATATCTATTTGCTTGGCAATTTCAACAATTGATACTTTTTCATCCTTCATTATAGAAGAAATGATTTTGTATTGATTTTCTGTTAATTTTTCACCCACCTTTTCACCCACCTTTTCACCCACCTTTTCACCCACCTTTTCACCCACCTTTTCTAGGTCTTTTTCAGGGACATTTTGCTTCCTTTTTTTGAAAGAAATCACAAAAGCACCTGCTTTTTCAGAAAATTCAGGAGTTTCATTGCCATTTTTTTTACACTCTTCAATAATTCTCTGAAAGCCGGCTCCCCAATTCTCAACCAACCCTATCGTATGAAAAATTTCAACTAGTTTTTTATTTCTCGGAATAGATCTGTTTTCAGTAAGAATGCTTTTTGTATCGATTTCCTTCGGCAAAAGGCCCGGGCTCCAAATTTCAAGAGAATTATCAAATATCCTGATTTGAATATTCCCCGGGTCATTATAATCGCGATGAATAAGCGCGTTGATCACCGCTTCCCTCAGTGCCAAGAGTGGATAATCCCAAATCTCATCTCGCTTCGGTTTTCCCGTCATGACAAACTCCGTGCTGATGTGTCGTTTAATGAAATCCATCGTTTCATCGACGGCGCGAACGATGTTTCCGTCAAATTCTTTTTCGTCCAAAAACTTAGCAACACTTCCTCCTTTAAATCTCGCCGCCTTTACGATAACATTGCGCATCTCAATATTATTTTTCACGAAGCAAAGATACCCGGCATTTGAAATTGTATTTTTAGATACCAGCCCGAGCTGTTTCAAAAAATCGATTGACGAGTTGATTTTAAATGCATAATATTCTTTGTTCACTTTTTCGATAAGCTTATCGTCAAATTCCACTTTTCGAAAATCTTTTTCCAAATACATCTTGTCAAAATCAGACAAGGAGTATCTCTTGATCAACTCCCTCACCTCGGTTTGAGACATCTTCTGATTTGTTTTTCCAACTCTTACATACGCCCTGTCAAAAGCGAACACGGGCTTGTTGTCAGATTCAGAAACTTCTATCTCCACAATCTCTCCCAATCCAAATGTTTTAACATTTATAGATGGATACAGTATGGGATCAGTATGATTTTTTATCTTATTCGCAAAATCTTCTATTGTATTTTTTCCAACTTGAATTCCACTCGCCACACCATCATCATTCATTCCAATAATAACCTTGCCACCTTTCTTGTTGGCAAAAGCACAAAGAGAGATTATCCCCTCCTTCCATTCAGAAAAAGAAGATTTCAATTCGATTTTTTCAGATTCTCTTCTTTGCATAAAGCTCTCTATTTTCTCATTTACAGCTCGGCGTGGGATGCAATTCAGGTACTTACATTATTTTCTATTTTACCTTTGTTACAAGAAAAGCCAAAAAAAGGGTACAGAGACGCAAAATCGGGAGCGCCCGACCCTCACCCTACCCCAGCATCCGCGGGGCTAAGCCTCTCCCAGAGGGAGAGGAGGAAGATGAAGATGGGGACGGCAAAGCAGGAGGTACGGGGACGAAAGATGTTGTGTCTCTCGGATCGGTTCGGGGAACGGGAGTCAGCCTTTCATCTCCTGCCCTTTTCCGGAAAGAGAGGGCATGGCAATCGCTTTGAGGAAATCAGCGTAGCTTTGTTCGAATGTCTTCTCCTTACTCCATTCCCAGCCGTTTTTTCTCATCATAGCATAGCGTTCCATATCGGATAAGAGCGAAACGACGGCCTTTGCTAAGCTTTCCGGGTCGTTCTTTTCCGTCAACAGGCCGGTCTCGCCATGACGGATGCTGTCTCGGAAGCCGTCGATATCATAGGCGACGGCCGGGGTCCCTTGACTGTTCGCCTCGGTCACAACCAACCCCCACCCTTCCTTCACCGATGCGACGCAGACGAGATGCGCCCTCTGCATCAGTTCGATTTTTTTCTCCCGACTCACCTTGCCCAGAAACTCGATGGAGTCACGATAGGGCGAGGCCTCAATCACCTTACGGACCTTGTCATTCCCCGACGGGTCGCCGGCCACGACCAATCGCAGATTCGGCAGATCCTTTTTTGCCAACTCGAATGCGCGGACGATGTGGTCCGTCCGTTTCATGGGTCGAAGCGCTCCCAAACTCAGCATCGTCGGCTGTTCGAATTTTTTGAGAGAGAGGTCTGTGACCGGCTCAAGCTCAATCCCTTCACCGATTACCTTGATCCGATTGCGTTTGAAGCCATATCGGCTCAGGTCTCGCTTGCTGCTGTCCGAAACAGTGATGACGTCCCGATTGCCCAAGAGCATGAGATATATTGTTTCCGCAACATAACCGAAAATACCCTTGAAAGACCCCATCTCATAGAACCAGATTTCCCGACAGAGCTGATGGAAAAAAAGGATATTCCGCTCCCTGACATACCAGTTACAGAAAAAAGGAATGGTATTCACCTCTTCAATGACCAGATCCGCCCAGCCTTGCAGATGTTTCTTGTAGTAGCGGTACGCCTCCCAATAGACCGAATGGAAATCCCCGACCCGGATTATCCGGTACCCGTGCCGCGTCTCCTCTTTGGGTGCGTCCGCAAATCCGCGCACGAGAAAAATGACTTCGTGTCCATCGCGAACGAGTCTTTGTGCCAGCTGTCCATTGACCACCTCCGCCCCGCCGGCGTACGGGTTCTTGATATCCTTCCAGGCCATCCACAGTATCTTCATGCCTTTATCTTCGTGAAAATACGGCAACACTCAAATACAAAAAGGGAGACAAACCGCTCCTATCACCCTATTCTACCCTTTTTCCGAATAAACGCCAGACCGGAGATCAGGGCGAGCGTCTGCGTCCCGATGACGATGGCGATGATCGAAGCCAGGCTTGACCCGAAGAAGTAGAGTGCGACCGGCTCGATGAAAGCGATTCCAAGGAGCCACCGCACGGCCACGGCGACATGCATCGAGAGCAATTGCTGGAGGATCAGGTTTACGATAGCATAGAGTCCTGCAGCGAGAGCGAACCATCCGAGCAAGGGCGCCATAGCAAGGTATTTGTCTCCGAAGAACACACCGAGGATAAAATTCGGGAGCAGAAAATACACAATGACAGCTATACCTACGGCTCCTGCGGTCAAGAGGAGAGCTGTCCGGAAGGCAGAAAAATCGTGGGATTGTTCACTCCCCTTCTCGACCGACTCGGCCGACATCGCAAAAAGTACCGAGGCCAAAACGCCCGTCACGAAAAAAATAACCCGCGCCACAACCGCAAGAGCACCATACGCTCCGGCCATGTCCGGGGACAAGGCGTGCTTGGCGAGCACGACATCGACATTGCCGAGGATGACGATTCCAAGTGTCCCGGTTAGGACGGTGACCGCATAGCCCCGGACAGAAGAAAAATCGAAAACATCTTTCTTCCCGTCTTGCTCAACTTCCGAAGAGACTTCCTTGGTATGCCCCGACAAGAACCGCAGATCCACCACGGACACGACGTATCCGACGATGCCGGACAGCACCAACGCGGTCATAATGCCATCAAGCCCGAATCCGAGCCACGCAAAGAGAATACCGAGTGTGAGTTTTGCCCCGGCCCCCGCGATATTAGCCGTATTGACGGCTCCGAATTTCTGCCACCCCGACAGGACTCCGATACTCACCGACGAGAAGAATGAAAGCGCTGCGATCATCCACAGAAGCGGGACTGCGAGCGTATCGTCGATCTTGAGAAACGACCGCACGACGGGCGTCAGGAGCAGTCCGAGCGCCAATAGCGGACCACCATATTTGACGATACGGCGATTGAGATACGCAAAGAGGTGCTTCCCAAAAAGACGGTCCCCGTGAGCCTTGGCCTTGGCACCATATTTGGTCGCCACCAGACCGAGAGTCGACGCCGGCACCGATACGATGACGAGAAGCGCGATAAGCGACTGTACGGCACCGTATGTCTCAGCATCCAGCATGCGACCCAGAATGGCATGAAAAGCATAATTCAGCGCATTCATAAGCATCGATCCTGTAAACAAGATAGTGCTGTTACGTACGAAAACGTTTTCTTGGAACAATGCGACAATGCGTTTCATGCCTGTTTCACCTTCAAATGAATTAACTACAATTTCCGTACGACGATTGTAAAACGGTTTTCCACCTTGTCGTCCGTTTCCTGTGTTTCGACGAGCGTCCAGCTCACATACTTGATTAAGTCTACCATATCCGGAGTGGTCCATACTGAGTAGTGGCCATCAGGATTCGGCTCGGGATGCAGACGGCCTTTGTGTCGGCTGATAAGCTCTTGCAATGTCGTCCGAGGCCTGTCTTTGTCGAATGCTTTCTCTTTGTTTGGAACGATCATAAAAATATATCCGCCGAAACGAATGAGTCTATGCCACTCTTTCAACGCCTTACACGGAATTAACTTAATTTGTTCCAGTTTGCTCTTCCTGAGCTAAGCTCCGAATCGAAGCTTAGCTCCGTTCCAATGTGGTACTGATCTCGTTAATTTGGTATTAATCGGATCAGGAAAATGCTCGATGACATGAGCGCTCACGACAAAATCCTGACTTCCGTCAGGAAGAGGGATATCATCACCCGACGCAATAATGTCTATCGACGCCGACCGCCCAACAAATCCTCTTTCAAGCCGCTTGTAATGATTATCCTCCACATTATCGACGTTCTTTGTATCGAGTCCAAACGGGTTATGAGCCGATGTTCCTATTTCCAAACCAGTAAGTCCATCGAGATACCGAAAAGCGAGATCACTCTCTGAAAACCGTATATGCAAGCGTGTTTTTATCCCATTGTACAAAGAAAATACGGCATACGGAACGTATCTCTTAATCCTTTTCCGGTACAAGCTCCTGACCATAGGCCGAAATCAAAAAGACATATATCGGACGGAATCAATCTCATCAGCATTCCCTTAAACATCACTCCTTCTCCCGATGGGTCGAGAAGCCGAATGGGAAATAGACCGGGCAGAAACGGAGCGTCCCTGACGCAAGCATGACGAGACCGAGGATGCCCCACAAAGACTCATAATAGATGGCGACCGACAGGATGAGGACACCGAGCACGATTCGGACGATGCGATCAATATGACCGACATTCTTGTGCGCCATACGCTTGGAGGATTACGATATAATACCATATTAACTGAATCACTGTTACCTTCAGGAGTTCGCCCCGGCATTCGCAAGGCGAACTCCTCTAATAGCGATATACGACACATCAAGTTATTTCAGTATAAGAACAAAAAAGAGCTTTCTCTTCACGATCCTATCCTACCACATCTCGACGTGCCGGTGAAACGGACGCGAAGCTTTCTGCGACCCGCTTGGCCGTCTTGTCCCAGGTGAATGTCTTCGCGCGGGCGATGCCACGCGACCGAAGTGTCTGCCGGAACTTCCGATCGAGGAGCACCGCTTCGAGCGCCCGGAAGAGTTCGTCCGGACGATGCGGATCGATCAGGATGCCGGCATCCCCCACCACCTCCGGCAAAGACGACGAGTTCGATGTGATGACCGGTGCCCCACACGCGAGCGCTTCGAGTGCCGGGAACCCGAACCCCTCATAGACCGACGGGTAGACGAACGCGCTCGCCAGATTGTAGAATGCCGGCTTGTCATCGTCATCGACGAACCCCGGCAAGATGATATTGCCACGAAACGGCGAATGTTCCACCGCCCGAAGCATTCCTCGTTCCTTCCATCCGGATACGCCGGCGAGCACGAGCGCGGTCTTTGAAAGTTCCGGGTGCCGCGCCTTACGAAGGGCGTTGTAGGCACGGATGATGGCGATGATGTTCTTCCTCGGCTCGAACGCGCCGAGAAAGAGTATGAACGAATACGGCAGGCCATATTTCTCCTTCACGGCAAGCATGTTCGGATCGTTCCGGTCGCACTCGCGAAACCGCTGATCTACCCCGCTTCGCACGACTTCGATCCGATGCCCGTCGATGCCATATCGATACACGAGATCATCACGAGTCGAGTTCGACACCGCGAAGATACGATGGGCCCGCTTGAACAGTCCCTTCGGATCGACGAAGAAATGCCACAATCGCTGTTTCCAAGAAAACGTCTCGGGACAGGTCTCAAACGAAAGGTCGTGAGCGGTCACGAAAAGCTTCGTCTTGCGAGACACGGCACAGAAGTTGATGTTCGGCATGAAGAAGATATCCGTCCCGCCGATGAGCCGGTCGAGCGACGGATAGCGGAAGTACCAGAGCGAGAGATTGAGCAACTTGTTCGGGATCCGAAACCGCCGGACCGAAACATTGGAGAATCCTTCGGCAAAAGACAAGTCTATCCGCTCATCGCGCCACTCGTTCAGGAACAGTACATATTCGTTCTCCTGATCGCGCCGAAAGAGCGCGGAGAGCAATCCGACAGCATATTCCTCCACCCCGCTCCGTCGACCGCTCGCCAGGCATCGCAGATCGATTCCGATACGCATACGTTTCTTCCGCGGCATCCCTCCGGAACCGTTGTCTTATCGATTTCACCTTTCATTTTATTCAGGAGTTCGCCCCGGCATTCACGAGGTGAACTTCTTTGGCTATAAATTTTTTCACTTCTGAAACGTCTCCTTTTTTCCTTATGATTATTTCCTCGGCCCCCGGAAATACCATGCGAGCAGCACGGAAAAAAATCCGAAGAAGGCTCCGAGAGCGATGCCGAGTGGCAACAACAGTGTGGCCGGCACCCGAGCATCGCGAACCACTGGTACGTCCGCCATCACGACGAACCAGTCAGGATCCTTCGAAAGCGCATTCAGCCTCACGATTTCACGGTTGAGGACATCGGGAATCGCACTTTCCATGGTCCCAAACCCGTCCACCGAGGGTGAGACGTATGTCACCGCGATCATCTGTGAAGAAAGCCGCTTCGCATCGATCGAACCGGGAACATCCGCAGACACTCCTGCCGTCTCTTGGACATCCGACCGGACCGACGGCGTCGCGAGCCACCGGACCACCGTATCGGCGAAGCGCTCGTCCGCCTGCAGGCGATAGAACTGATCATAGGTATAGTCGGCGGTCGTCTGTGTCCCGGAGCGCGACACGTTCACGGTCAGGTCCGTCTCGAACCGTGCCGGTTGGAAACGCAGGATCAGAAGGGACGCGAATACGAACCCGGCAAACACTTCGAAAAAAAGTTTCCGTCGATCTACGAATATTCGGCAAAAATCACGGAATTCCATATCGATAAGCGGACAACAAATAACTTATACCAAATGAACTTGATTTATGGTAGGCCGGCTTGAGAGGCTATGCCTCCAATTGGAGGCCTAGCCTCTCTGAACCGTACAGTGTTTAGGTTCATTCGATATCACAACTGACGACTTTACAGACTTAATGAATTCCCTCCTCTTGTTTTTCTTCCAAGGCAGTCGCCACGCACTCCCTTATTTTCCTCTTAAATACGGCCTTGTCAAACGGGAGCGCCCGTTCACGGATGCGTTCCGGGTCGAATAAAGCTTCATTGAAGCGCTCTACCGCCCCTATAATCGCCTCGGGCGTCTGCTCGTCAAAGAAGATTCCCGACAAGCCCTCCTCGATCCGTTCCTCGATATCACCGCCCCGGTACGCGATGACCGGCCGACCGGACGCGAGTGCTTCCATCGCCACGATACCGAAGTCTTCTTCTTGTGGGAAGATAAATCCACGACACTCGGCATACAATCGGGACAGTTCATCATCGGGCACACGACCGAGAAATTCGATGTTCGACCCGGCCATCTTCCGGAGCCGTTTCAGTTCCGGCCCCCTACCGGCGATCTTGAGTGGGATACCGAGTCGGGTGAATGCCTCGACGGCGATATCGAATCGTTTGTATGCGATGATCCGTCCGACCATGAGGAAATATTCTCCGCGCGTCTCCGAGATATGGAACCGATCCGTCTCCACCGGCGGTGGGATGACTTGTGCTTCGCGTCCGTAATACTTGTGGATCCGCTTCGCGACAAAACCGGAATTCGCCAAGATAATATCGGGCCGATCCGCGGCCGCTTTGTCCCAAAGTCGAAGCGGGTTCATGAAAAACGGGACCAGGTGTCGGACAAGTCGTGGAAACCCGAAGTCCTCGGTGTACTTCTGGCAATCATCCCACGCATACCGCATGGGCGTATGGATATACGAGATATGGATCGTTTCCGGACGGGTCAGCGCACCTTTGGCGAAGCTCGCCGAATCAGACAAGACGACATCATACCCGGACAAGTCGAACTGTTCGACCGCTCCCGGCATAAGCAACGGGAAGATACGATGCGACCGTTTCGCACCCGGCAAACGTTGCAAGAAAGATGTGTAGACACGTGCATCGTCGAACAATCCGTGCACCGACTCGCGGTCATGGATGAGCGTATAGATCGGCGCTTCGGGGAACACTTCGCGGAACGCCTGCAAGACGCCCTCCGCTCCCCCGTACTGCACCAGATAATCATGAACCAGGGCGATTTTCATCTCTCTTTCATCAATCAGTGAATCGGTAGTCCTCTCCGTGACAGTATACCAGACTCACGAATCTGGACGAAAAAGTCGGCGATTATTCCTTTCCTTCTTCCTTGCCGAACATATCGAGGATACCGTGGACGATAGCACTCGTAAGAGACATGACAAGCGAGCCGAGAAGTGCGGCACCGAATCCGGCGACCGTGAACCCGACGATCACGTTGCCGAGCCAGGCGAAGAGCGCCGCGTTGATGACGAAGATGAATAATCCGAACGTGACGATCGTGACCGGCAAGGTGAGGATGACCAGGATCGGTCGCACGATGAGACCGAGCATGCCCCACACCGCCGCCAAGAGAAGCGCGGTCAAGAAGGCATCCACGTGCACGCCCGGCACAAACCGCGACGCCACGAGGAATCCGACCGCCACCGAAAACCACCTGATGATAAGTTTCATACGCTTTCGTTAACGATTCCCATACGTTACAAAGATACCACCGACTTCCCCATCCTTCAAGCAAGCGAGGTCCTCTATACCAACACTCATATTCTTACTACGATACAACGTTATACTACGTCACGTTAGAAACTGAAACCATATCAAATACGTCTGTCTTTGCGAGCCCGTCCTCGGGCAGCCTGCCCCGCGTATGCCGGGGTGGCAATCCAGAGGCCTGGACCGCTTCGTAGGGCCTCGCGGA
>CAITOC010000061.1 GCA_903893925.1 Candidatus Moraniibacteriota bacterium | reverse complement strand
TTCCGATCCGGGCAACAAACTTGTTTCGTTCGCGCTTGCGGCGGGTATTCCTGTTGTGCCGGTACCCGGTCCGTCCGCGCTCGGAGCGATCGTGTCGGTCGCGGGGATCGATATGCGCGAGTTTATTTTCAAAGGATTTCCTCCACATAAAAAGGGACGCGAGACGTTTTTCCGATATGTCGCGGAATCCGAATTACCGGTCATCTATTACGAGTCCCCGCATCGTGTCCTGAAAAACCTCATGCTTTTGGCATCGTTCGCGCCGGAGAAGCGGATTATCCTCGGGAGGGAACTGACCAAGATGTTCGAGGAGACGGTTCGTGGGACGGTCGGTGAGGTACTCGCCCGATTCGAGTCCGAACCGACCAAGGTCAAGGGTGAATTCGTCATCGTGGCGTATAATGGAGACACTGATAAAAATCTATGACCAAACCGTTTTTCATCACTACCGCTATCGACTACGTGAACGGCGAACCGCATGTGGGGCACGCCGCCGAGAAGGTGCTGACCGATACCGTCGCGCGGTATCATCGAGACGTCCTCCGCGAGGATACGTTCTTCCTGACGGGTACCGACGAGAATAGCCTCAAGAACGTGCAGGGCGCGGAGAAGGCGGGTCGGCCGATCGAGGAGTATGTGAAAGAGAATGCCGAGGCGTTCCGTTCGCTTGGCGATTCGCTCGGGCTCTCGTTCGATCGATTTATTCGAACGACGGAGCCGATTCATTTCGATGGTGCCAAGAAATTCTGGAGTGCCATGGATCCGAAGGATTTGTATAAGAAGAGCTATCACGGCCTGTACTGCGTGGGATGCGAAGAATTCAAGATGGAGAAGGATCTGGTTGATGGGAAATGTCCGGAGCACCTGAAAGAGCCGGAAATCGTGGAAGAGGAGAACTGGTTTTTCCGCCTTTCGGCGTACGGAGATGTCCTGCGCCAACTGATCGTATCCGGAACGATTTCGATCGTGCCGGAATTCCGCAAGAACGAGGTATTGTCGTTCATCGATATGGGACTCGAGGATTTCTCCGTTTCCCGATCCGTGGCACGCGCCAAGGGATGGGGTGTTCCGGTGCCGGGAGACGAGTCGCAGATCATGTATGTGTGGGTGGATGCGCTCGCGAACTATATCACCGCGCTTGATTATGCGGGTGCCGGGGATGAATACGGGAAATTTTGGGCGAGTGATGGGGAGCGGGTCCATGTCATCGGTAAGGGCATTCTTCGCTTCCACGCAATCTATTGGCCGGCTATGCTCCTGTCGGCGAACGTGCAGGTCCCGACGAAAATCTACGCGCACGAATACCTGACCATCGACGGGCAGAAAATGTCCAAGTCGCTCGGGAACGTGATCTATCCGGGTGAGCTCGTGGAACGGTTCGGTAAGGATGGGGCGCGGTACCTGCTGCTTTCATCCATCCCGTACTCCAAGGATGGGGACTTGTCGTGGGCGAAGATGACGGAGAAATACAATGCCGACCTCGCGAACGGACTCGGGAACCTGGTCTCGCGTGTGATGCGGATGTCTGAGGGGCTCGACACGCGGAAAACGGTTGAGCTTCCCGCTTTTCCCGACGACGTCGCGAAGCTCCTCGAAAACTACCGGTTCACCGAGGCACTCGAGAAGATCTGGGAAACTGTGCGTGACGCGAATCGCTATATCGAGGAAGAGAAGCCATGGGAACTCTCGAAGAATGATCGTGAGAAATTTGCCGGAGTCATGTCTGTCCTGCTTGACCGGCTCGCGTTCCTTTCTGTTGCGCTTGTCCCGTTCCTGCCCGACACCGCCGAAAAGATCCGTACCTCGCTTGAGTCAGGTACGACGGAGATACTGTTCCAGCGGGTGAAATAGAGGGGAGCGGAGAACTTACAACTGACAACTTATAACTTACAACAAAAGGAACGGGGAGTTGGGAATTGAAGTGTGGAGTGAAGAGCGTGGAGTGAGACGGGAACTGAGACAGAGCTTGCAGATAACCAGCCTTCGCTAAAGCTACGGCGTGGCAAAGCACGGAATATTTGAAGTGACCGACGTATTCTTGTCCTACAAAGCCGGAGAACATCATTCCGAAGGAACCCTATTTGGTCGGGTAGGGGAAGTGGAAATTGTTTGTGCTAGTAATGTATTTATGAGAGATATATGAATTTGGAGCGAATCAAAGAACTTGAACGGGAAATCAAGGGACTTCATTATGAGCCGGAGATGGCACTGCATAGTTTTTCCGACTCCGAAACGAAGGAGTTCTACCAGTGGTTTTGGGATATCCATATCAAACCGGTCATCGGATTCAGTAAGAAAATGGCGGAGAAATACGGAGCCGATATGGAAGTGGTCTGGCTTGGGGCGATGTTGCATGATATCGCCCGGCTCGAGGATGCGGAGCCACATGATGAAATAGGTTCGAAGAAAGCGTATAAATTGCTGGTGGAGCGAGGATTCGATACGGAAGTCGCAGAGAAAGTGCGTGAGGTCGTCTTGAGGCACCGATGTCGGAAGTATCCGCCAGAGACATTGGAACAGAAAATTATCGCCTCGGCCGACGCGATGGCGCATTTCATCCCGCCGTTCTATCTTTGGATAGGAAAATACTCGAACAAGTCGTTTTTCGATGTTCTTGAAAAGAATCGGAAAAAGATAGAGCGTGATTACAACGAGAAAATATTCTTTGAGGATGAGAAAAAATCGGTCAGGGGACAATATGAGGTTTTGAAGTCATGGATGGCGTATGAGGCGTGAAGTCAAGTTATGAATCCGGAAGTAAATGAAATAGAAAAACTTCTTGTCGAGAAAATCCTGCCCGATCTGGAAAAAAGTCGGGGTGGGTTTGATAAGATTCATACGATCGAAGTCGTGGAATGGTTGAAAAAAATCATGAGTCGCCATTCAGAGCTTGGACTCGACGAGGCCGTCATGATCATCGCTGCGTATGCCCATGATTGGGGCTATTCGGATATTTTCAAGGAAGGGGAGAATATGGACTTCGAGAAGGTCGAGGGTGCGAAGGCGCTTCATATGGAGATTGGTGCGAAAAAATTGGAGCAACTTCTACACGATGATTTCTTCGATTTTCTTTCCGAAGAGCAGAAGGCTCGTGCGGTTCATTTGGTCGCCGTGCATGACAAGAAATTCGAACTCAAGGATACCGACGAACTGGTACTGATGGAAGCCGATATGTTGAGCGCACTCTATATCGGGGGAGAAAAACCGAAGAATGATGTCGTATGGAACGAAAAATTCATGGAAGCGATGAAAACGACACGACTTCCGAAATTCATCACCGAATATGGCAAGCATGAGGCGGCACGACTGATGAAGGAACGGGAGGAGTATTATGATGGATTGAAGTGATTGACGTGCTCCCACCCCTCACCCGTGCAAAACCACGGGAGCTCCCCTCAGGCAGGGGAGCTGGGTACGGAAGCGAGGAGTGTCCCGCCGTCGCTCAAGCTATGGCGTGGCAAGGAAGTAAGAAATGAAGATTGAGACGGGAACGAAGATGGAGAAATCGGCCTGCTCCCCTTTCTGAGGGGAGCTGTCGAGTCATCGAGACTGAGGGGTGGGAGAAGAATCGGGAAAGCCATATCCGAATTTCAGAAAGAATATGGAGCGCATCTTTACTTCAATCGAAGTCAAGAAGAATAGAATAGCTTTGCGAAAATCATCCACACCGCAAGAAGTCATTCTTTGGTCCCGCTTGCGGAGAAGTGCGTTGGGATTTAAGTTTCGTCGGCAACATTCCATAGGGCCATACATCGTCGATTTCTATTGTCCAGAAAAGAGACTGGTTGTTGAGTTGGACGGTTGGCAACATAATGAACACGTAGAGTATGACACGGGACGGACGGCCTTTCTTGAATCTCTTGGTCTTTCGGTGCTACGATTTTGGAATGACGAAGTGAATAAGAATCTAGATGATGTTGTTTTGAATATATCGGAACATTTGAAGTAATCGAAGTACTCCCACCCCTCACTTCAGCACAGTCGTTCGCGAACGACGTGCCAAGCAAGGCCACGGGAGCTCCCATTCCCAAAGGGACCCCGTTGGGGCTGGCAGGGGAGCGGGAGATCTCTTGCTCCTTCACCCCTCAGTCACGAAGACGTGACAGCTCCCCTCGGGCAGGGGAGCAGGAAGAAATCTCACTCCTCACTACTTACTACTTACTCCTCACTACTTACTACTTACCACTCACTTCATGACTCACCTCTTCGACACTCATGCCCATGTGAATTTCAATGCCTTCCGCGAGGACGCGGACGAGGTGCTTCGTCGCGCACTTGAGGCGGGGATATCGGTGGTGAACGTCGGATCGCAGCTTTCGACAAGCCGACGCGCGGTGGAATATGCCAAGAAATTCAGTCCAGAGGCTAAGCCTCCAATTGGAGGCTTAGCCTCTCAAGATGGGAATGGAGGACAGGCCTCCATCGGAGTGTATGCCGCAATCGGGTTGCATCCGATACAGCTGCGCAAGCGTTCGTTCGAGCATCGTGATGACGAGAATGATTGGGAGCTGCCGGCGACCGAAATTAAAACCATCGGAGAGGGATTTGATTACGATGCGTATCTCGAACTCGCGTGTGATCCGCACGTCGTCGCGATAGGCGAGGTCGGACTTGATTATCATCATTTCGAGGAAGGGGATGATGTCGAGGCGATGAAGGAGGAACAGAAGCGTGTACTTCGTGAATTTGTACGTCTGGCGAACGAGGTCGGCAAGCCGATGATGATCCATTGTTGGGGCGTAAAGTCGGATAAATCCTCTTACCCCCGAGCGGGCGTAAAATCGAGCAAGCTCGACCACGCCCGAACGGCCGTAATACCAAATCAATTTGATCAGTCCCGAACGGACGTAACAACAAACCAACTCGACCACGCCCGAACGGATGCGTATGATGATCTTCTTGGGTTGTTCGATGAAACGGCGCCCGAAAAGAAAGGCATCATTCACAGCTTTATCGGAAGTCATAAGACAGCGAAGAAGTTCCTGGAGCGTGGATGGAATATCGGCATCAATGGGATCGCGACCTATTCGGATTCGTATGACCGGTTGATTCGTGAGGTCCCACTCGATAGGATCGTCGTCGAGACGGATTGTCCATATCTTGCTCCCGGACCGCATAAAGGGGAACGGAATGAGCCGGCTCTTGTGCGGCTTGTTGCCGAAAAAATAGCCTCGGTAAAGGAAATCTCGTATGACGAGGTTGCCAGAGTGACGACAGCGAACGCAAAAAAGCTGTTCGGAATCAGATCTTGAATGATGTCCTTCGGACATGATGCCGGAAGAGAAATACGAAATGAATTAAATCTCTGCTACGTTCAGGAGTTCGACTCCCTCTTGGGAGTCGAACTCCTTTGGTAGTGCAACGAAACAAACTATTTTATCAGAGGCCTTGGTTGACTCAAATCAGATTTTCTCTTTTTGAGTCATGAGGTATACTGACGGTAGACAGGGCGCGTGAATAAATAAGGAAAATCATATGGATACGACAGATACGCACTCAGCCGGTCTTGTCGGTTTTGGTAATGATGCCGGACCTGTTTTGCCGGTAGTGGATGGCGAGCTTGTTGCACCGGGAGGACAAGGAAGCGGGGAGGAGCATATCCACTTCGACCACTCTGCGGACAAGAAGAAAGTCTACCAGGAGGGCATCTCTGGCGAGAATTTTTCCGTCCGGGAGGCCGAGGAATCGGAAGAGGATTCCGGTAGTTCGCAACTGTTTTAGACGGCGTCTTCTATCCGGGTTACTGAAGCGCTCGTTCTCGTTTGACGGACTCAATTTTTCAGCGTAGAATGGCTTTAAAGAGCCTATTTCGACTTGGGAAGACTATGGAAATATCGATTATCGCCGAAAAACTGTTCTCGTTAGGCGGTTTTCCCGTGACAAACTCTTTTTTTGTGGCTGTTCTCGTGGCCGTGCTTCTTGCCATCACTGTCATTTTCTTCTCGCGACATCCGAAGGAAATTCCTCGTGGGGTGCAAAACGTGGTTGAATCGATCTTCGAGGGGCTGCTTTCGTTCATCGAGAGCATCACGAACGATCGGAAGCAGGCAAGGGATTTTTTCCCGCTGGTCGCGACGATTTTCCTCTTCGTCCTCTTTTCCAACTGGTCCGGCCTGTTGCCGGGAGCGGGGACGATCGGTCTCAATGAGACGAACGCCGGACAGGTGAGTATGGTCCCGTTCCTCCGCGGACCCGCGGCCGATCTCAATATGACGGTCGCCCTTTCGCTTGTCGCGGTAATCTCGGTCCAAGTATTTGGTATCCTGGCGCTTGGTATCCGCGGGTACGGTTCCAAATTCATCGTCGCGCCATGGAAGAAGCCATATGTCATCGGGACGGTGGTCGGACTCCTGGAGCTGATCGGTGAATTCGCCAAGATCCTCTCGTTCTCGTTCCGGCTTTTCGGCAATGTGTTCGCCGGCGAGGTGCTCCTGACCGTCATGTTGACGCTCGTCCCATATCTCGTCCCGTTGCCGTTCCTGTTGCTCGAGACGTTCGTCGGGGTGGTACAGGCGGCCGTGTTCTCGCTCCTCACGATCGTCTTTCTCAAGATGGCGGTCACGAGCCATGCGGAGGAGGCACATTGATTGAAAAGATTATCGAATGCGGGGTACGGATTTCACGAAGTCCGTTGCCCGCAGTCCGTAATCAATAAGTAAGTATAATAGTATGGATAGTGTACAGGCAGTCGTAGCGAACGCCGATAACGCGAAATTTTTCAGCGCGGCGATCGCCATCGCGGCCGCGGCCCTCGGTCCCGGTCTCGGTATCGGATATCTCGTGAGCAAGGGGCTCGAGTCGATCGGGCGCAATCCCGAGGCGCACTCGAAGATCCAGACGTCGATGATCCTCGGTATCGCGTTCACCGAAGCGATCGCGATCTATGCGCTCGTCGTCGCACTCATGATTCTCTTCAAGTAGGACTTTCGATCGGCGGTCGGGAGAGGATTCCTTCATCGGAAAATCCTCCCGACCGTACATCGGGGGCCGTGCAAAAACCTCACACCCCTCACCCGCGAGGACGCGGGAGCTCCCCTCCGAAAGGGGAGCTGGAAATCTTCCGACATCATTGGATATCTAACCAGCTATGGAAATCCTGAAACAGATCGGCATCGATGGGAAACTTCTCCTCGCGCAGGCGGTGAACTTTCTCATACTCTTGTTCATCCTGCACCGGTTCGCCTATAAGCCGATGCTCGCGTTCCTCGAGAAGCGGACGGAGCGTATAGAAGAGGGCCTCAAGAATGCTGATGAAGCCAAGAAGCGACTCGATGAGGCAGCTAAAGGTGAGGAGCGAATACTTGCCGAGGCTCGTGAAGAGGCGAAGAAGATCGTGGCTGAGACGCGTGAAGCTTCGGAGAAGCGTGGTCAAGAATTGGTCGCGGAGTTCGAGAAGAAGGCCGAGAAGATTGTCGAAGAGGCCAGGGAACGAGCCATCGAGGAGCGGGAGAAACTTTTCCGCGAGGCGAAGGGGGAGATCGCAGATCTTGTCATCGCGACGACGGAGAAGGTGCTTCGGGAGAAATTGGATACGGACGACGCGAAAAAGTCGGTGAGTCGATTCCTGGCATAAAAAGCACTCAGCAATCGGGCAATGAAACAATATAACAATAGAGCAATAGAACAATAATTTCCGGCAATGAAAATCTCACCGACACAATACGCGAAGGTACTGGTCGCGCTCTCATCGGAGGGTGGCGATTCGTCGCGCGTGGCATCGTCGTTCCTTGCCTTCGTGCGTAAGCATCGGGGGACGAAGAAGCTCCCGGAGATCGTCCGTGCGGCCGAGGCACTTTCCGACGAACAGACTGGACGCGTCTCGCTGCTTGCTGAGACCGCGGTCGAGACGGATGACGCGACGAGAAACGACATTATGAAAAACGCCGAGGCATTGTTCCCGGGAAGGAACGTGGTGTTCCGGCATGAGGTAAGAAAAAACCTTATCGGCGGCGTGCGACTCTCGTCACACGATGAAGTAGTCGACGGCAGTATCCGAGCGAGACTCCGGGCGCTGGAGAGACAGATGGGGTCGAAGGAGTGAGTAGACAGGAGTGAGAAGTGAGAAGACTGGAACAAACAACGAACAACCGACAACTGACAACGACCGAAAATACAAGAGACGAAGACACTATATCAATCTAACAATTTATCAATATAACAATGTAGCTATCGAATCAACGATTTGTTTCCGGAGCGGTCCGGGGACATGAGTCGATTTGAAAGACAGAGAGCAGAGAACAGAGCAGATAATGATAGAAGTAGCTTCTTCTCCCTCTGGGAGAAGGTGGCTCGGTACTCCGAGACGGATGAGGGTCGGGAGTCGATATCGGGGATTCGGACCCTCACCTTTCGCCCTCACCTGCCACCCTCACCTGTCAGGAATACCTGACATCCTCTCCCAAAGGGAGAAGTGGGGGATAAGGAAGGAAAAACGATATGTACAAGCAAAGCATACGGAAAGAATCGTTGTCGAAAGTGAGAAATCTGCGAAGGAATC
>CAITOC010000060.1 GCA_903893925.1 Candidatus Moraniibacteriota bacterium | reverse complement strand
TCGTAACCCGATGAGGCTTGAAGGGTTTGCAGCCGAAATTTTAATTTTTCAGCCGGCAAGCGACCCTTTTCGACAACAATGAACGATGGGATTTTGACGGGCTCTAGGTCAGGACGAGAACACCGGAGTGAGTTTCGCTAGTAAGCGAAACCACGAGGTGGTGCCCAGCCCGAGTCGTGCGACGGCACGACGAGAGGCGAGGGAGAGTCCTGCCCCACTCGTCGCGAAGGGCGGGATAAACCAGGCACACATTATTTTTGCTTGCTCCTCTCGTCGAGGGGAGCTCCATCGTTTCGATGGTGAGGGGTTCTTCTCGAAAAAGAAGCGAAATCATTCGCTTCTTTTTCGAATACCAGAATAGTCGTAAACAGCCAGCCAGGTGCATTCTTATACCAAATTAACTGAATCACTGTTACGTTCAGGAGTTCGCCCCGGCATTCGCGGGGCGAACTCCTCTGGTAGCGATATACGACACATCAAGTTATTTCGGTATTAATACTGGTTTTTCTTTCTCAAGTAGTCTCTATCCAAGGTTATTGGTGTATACTGTCCGTATGAGAAAATCCGCCGTTGTCGCCAGTTTGCTTTGCATCATCCTTCTCGGAGCGGGTCTCTTCCTGTATTTCCGAATCTCTGCCAGGCAGGTATCCGAGACGGCGAGCACTGAAAATAACCCTGCCGCCCCCTTATCCGAGCCACCTTCAGTAGCGCAAATTCCTGTCGTGAAACCAACTCTTGTTCCGGAGCCGACCACCCAACCGAATCTTCCGACAAAAACAACGGCAACGAATATCGCTCCGTTCACGACACAGGCGCCCGGTGCGAAGTGGGGTAATCCGATCTTTCAGGACGGATGCGAGGAAGCGTCCGTGCTCATGGCTATCGACTGGGTCCGTGGCACGAAATCGATATCCGTCACAGGGGCCACGGACGGTATCACCGCACTCGCCACATTCGAAACTAAACGATTCGGCTACCACCAAGACATAGAACTCTCGGAGATCATCACCATATTTCATGAGCACCTCGGGTACGACGGGGTCGCGATCCAAAACGACATTACCATCGATTCTCTCAAACAAGAACTTGCAAACGGGAATATACTCCTCGTGCCGACTTTCGGTGGAGCACTCGGTAACCCGAATTTCACTCCGCCAGGACCAGTCACGCACATGCTCGTCCTTACAGGATACGACTCAAAGACAAAGCAATTCATCGTGAACGATCCAGGAACCCGCCATGGCGAAAACTACCGTTACGACGAACAACTTCTCTTCGATACGATCTGGGCGTATCCTCCCGGAAAAATGCATCCACCGATACCGACCAAGGCTGACCGCAAAAAATCCACGATCGTCGTCCGTCGCACAAGTTCCACCGTAATCGCCCAATGAACTACCCCGTAGCAGAGCTGACGGGGTATCTGTCATCCCGGGCTTGACCCGGGATCCAGTCCCCGTTTCACGGCGACATATCCGCAGCAGAGCTGCGGGGTATTACCCTAAGAGAGAATAAAAAATCCGCCGAAGCGGTTCATCCATTCTTTTCGAATTATCGTCATTCCCAGTCGTCGGAAGAAATCATATCCCGTCGTTCCATCTTCACTGCGGCTCCAGGAACGATCGTGAAGAGGACATACCCGAACCCCATAAAGCCGAGAATAAGAAGCAACGCTTCAGGCGGACCGGATGATCGAGCGACAAAGAGAGTTCCATGCATCTGATCAAGGGTCATGGAAACCGATTGCCAAAGCTTTCGCACCGTCTCGTCGGAATCGAACATACCCATGACATACCTCACCCCTGCCATGAACTGAACGCCGATGAAAGACAGGTAGAGCAATTCTCTCGTGGCGGTTATGCGTTTCACCATACGCGTGGGGATTACGGATGATTCCCGACCGCGGTTTTCATTTGAAGCGCTCTTCTTTTTAGAGCCTTGTATAATACACCCAAAAATGAACTCTGTCAATAGTCGAAAAACCTGAAGTGCCTGCACTTCTCATACCCCTTCTCTAGACCAGTATTTCCCTTCTGTTGCGACAAACGCTTCCTGAAGCAGGCTTTCGAAAACATACCGGGTACGACTGAGACGATAACGGTTCCG
>CAITOC010000059.1 GCA_903893925.1 Candidatus Moraniibacteriota bacterium | reverse complement strand
CTTCGACCGATCAAGCACAAATCCCTCCCCTCGAAGACTCGGTACTCCCTTTTCGAAAGGGAGATATCGATTACAGTACAAGCGAAGAAAGATATGTCTCCCCCGTTCGGGAAGGGGGAGCGAGGGGGATTTGTGACTGCGGATTGAGCATTTTTACTTTATAATAAATACAACGTCGATTTTGTGCTTATCTTAGCACCAGAGAGGGAATCTCAGCCACCTAATCGGGAACCAGTGCCTGATTTTCAAGGCTATCCGGGCATACCTAGGTACCATCCAAAGTGGCACAAACGATCCTTCGCTCGGATTATTAAAAATAAAAAACGAATCACATGAAAGGTATATCGGTCACCACCTCATGCCGTTCATTTTGACATAAAGAGGTGGTCCATGCTTCCCCCTCTTATTTTTTTAAAAGAGAGGGGAGTAGAGAAGTTAAAAACTTAAAAAATAGAAATTTCTTATCCATAGGGGTACATCAGGTTCCACTCTATCATCTTCGATTCGGAATATTTTGGCACTCTTCTTCGTATGCTATTACATGCGCATGAATATCCCCGTTAAAATTCCGGATCGTATGCCACTTGGATTTTTTTTAAACGGCAGGGGAAACTGTCGTATCTATTTTGAAAGGAACGAAATAATAAATTACAAAATTTAAAAATATATATTTCAAGCACTTAAGGCATACATCAGGTACCACCCTTATCGGCACAAACGATCCTAGCGCGTTCATGTAAGAAGGTTTCAACCTGAATCGCCCGTACATTCCATATCAAACAACCGACGCGATGAACGATACCGACATCGGATACGAAGTCGGATGCGGGGTAGTATGAAACGAAGAAGGATGGTAATGCTCATGATGTATATATTAAAGGATTAAAGAGCAGAATAGGCTATCCCGACTAAGTCCAGAATCACACATGCAGTTTATATTTTATCTCCTTATTGTATCATACCATGTCGCATAAGTTACATAAGGCGACGCGTCACAAATAATAAAAGCCTTACAAAAAGCAAAATATCAATATCCATTTTACATAATTTTATTACCAAAAGCCGGTCGCTCTTTCCTGAGAGTCGTTCTGTGTCGAATGATTTTCGAATTACTCAAGGCAAGAATCGCGCCGTTATACTTTTATATCGACCATTTTTTAAATAGGCTCCCTCCCCCGCTCAAACATGAAATATCATATAAAGACACGATAATCGTACGATGTCAAACGTAAACAATCCCCATTCTCTGTTACAATAGGACGTAGGTAATCATCAGAGCGTTTCGCATCTCATCCCGCTTCCTGTTCATTGTTCCGTGTTAACTGTCTCCCTGTCCTATGCGCATCTCCTATTCCGGCCTCGAGGCCTACAAGAATTGTCCGCTCAAGTACCGGTTCCAATATATCGACCGGATCAGGGAACCGAAGTCCAAGGAACAGGTCTTCGGAACGATCGTCCATTCCGTGCTCCGGTATATCCATACACCGGGCCCGGCGCAACCGTCGCTCGATGCCGCACTCAACCACTTCTCACAGATTTGGAACAGTGATCTGTATGATGACGAAGTCACCGAGCGTACTGCATTCTCTCAAGGCGTCAAGATCATTTCCGATTATTACGCGAAGAACGATCCGAACGACTTCACTATCGTGGATCTCGAAAGCCGGTTCGCGCTCGAAATCGGCGACGAATCGACCGGAAAGCATATCATCGCCGGTACCATCGACCGTATCGATGCGACTCCGGACGGGTTCGAGATCATCGATTACAAGACCGCGCGCAAGATGCCGTCACAAGAGAAAGTCGACAATGACCTCCAGCTCTCAATCTACCTCCGCGCATTCCTGGACCGCTATCCCAAAGAGACCGAACATCTCGACCGGATTACCGTCAGCCTCTACTACCTCCGTCATGGGGTGAAGCTCTCCTCAATGCGCACTCGCGAACAGCTCGCCGATCTTGACCGACAATTCCTCGAGATCATCGCGCATATCGATGCCGGGGAGTTCGAGCCCATCCTCACACCGCTCTGTGATTACTGCGGATTTCAGCGGTTGTGTCCGTTTTGGAAACACAAGTTTCTCGAGGAAAAAGCCATGGAGGACGAGACCGCGCAGATTGCCATCGACGAGGTACTCGCCCTTCGTGACAAAATGAAATCGGATAAGAGCCGTTTCGCGGAACTACAGGAAGCGCTTCTCCTGTATATGGAAGGGAAGCACATCGATCGTTTATTTGGATCGTCCGGCATCGTCGGGAAATCGGTCCGACGGACCTGGAAATATGACGAGGAAAAGCTTCGTGAGATTCTCTTGCCCCTTGACAAATGGGATGAAATACGGAAGATTGATGGGACGGCTCTCCGGGGAATACTCCCCATTCTCCCCGTCCCGGCACGCAAAGCAGTCGAAGCTGCGAAGCTGCCAGACAAGGAATCCGTATCGCTCACGATCAAGAAAACCCGCGACCTCGAAGAACTCGATGATACCATCGTGTCATAATATATATTCAATCAAAATGCCCGAATCACCAGAACCCATCAAGACGTTTCCTAAAAAAAAGAAGGATGTTATCCCCTACCCCGTGCGCATTAACCGGTACCTCGCGCTTACCGGTATTTCGACGCGCCGTGCTGCCGAGGAACTCATACTGAGTAGGAAGGTGACGATCAATAATCGTGTCGCGGTGCTGACGGACCGGGTACTGCAAGGCGACGAGGTCGTCGTGAAGGGGTTCAAACCGAAGTCGTATCGCTACATCGCCCACAACAAGAAGCGTGGCATCCTCACCCATTCGGAAAAAGGCCATGATGCGAAAGCGATCGCGGATGTCATCACGACTCCGGGCATCTATCCGGTCGGTCGCCTGGACAAGGAGTCGGAGGGACTCATCATCCTCACCGATGACGGCCGTATCACGGAGCGACTCCTCTCCCCTCGTTTCGACCACCAGAAGGAATATCTGGTCACCGTACAGGAGCGTTTGCGCAATGATATGATCGAGGCGCTGGAGCGTGGCATCATCATCGAGGACGGACCGACGAAACCATGTACGATCGTCAAAAAAGGACCGAATGTCATATCTATGACCATTACCGAGGGGCGTAAACACCAGATCCGCCGGATGTTGACGGCCGTCGGCGGGACGGTCATCGCGCTCAAACGGGTCCGCATCATGAATATCACCCTCGGTACGCTCGCTCCCGGTGCCTCACGCAATATTTCCGGCCAGGAGAAAACGGAATTTCTTTCCTCGCTCGGGCTCAAGTAAGGCCTGCATTTCAAACGGATATAAAAATGCCGCCCAGTACCGTATGGTACAGGGCGGTCGTTCATTTCTCTATCAGTCGCCGATCCGTTCGGAATAGATGTCTTCCCATACGTTCGATTCGACGACTTTCACTATGACGGTATATTGCTGATGCATTGATTTCGGCAGCGTGCATCGGGTCGAATCGATGAACGCGTCCATGCTTTTTTCGTTGAATTTCTCAGGATGTCTTGCTTCGGCTGGAATCAGGATGACCCCGAACTCCCCTTTACACCATATGGATACGGTGTGTTTCGGGATATCCGTCACGATACGGAATTGCCGTTGTTGTTGCAATGACTTCATTCGAAGTAGTGATGATGAAAGGATCGGCTCCTGAATGACCGCTCCACCGGATTTTAAGGTACTAAAAAAATATCCCGACATGATACTGACCGTCATAACGATAAGAAATATTCTTTTCTTAACGCTCATTTGAAACTCCTTATATGTTATTAATGAATGGTTCTTCGCCGCCTACCGGCCTGTATTGTACCTTGATATGTACGTCTCGTCCAAATGGGCGTGGTTTCGGAACGATACCGCACTCGTCGTGTTACATGAATGAACGACTGACCGTAAAAAAACCGTCGTATTCATTACGAATATGACGGTTCAACCCCGTAATCCCGATTATCGGCAGTCTTTGCTGATCGATAAGAATTCCAATAGCTCAGCACTTTCAGTTTTCGGGTTAGTCGCCATGACAATCAGCGTATACCCTTTCGACATTGATTTTGGGAGCGGTATACTCTCAGCCAAACCCACGTATCGCTTAGAATACTTGCGAACGTTTTCTGGAATGACAACTTCATTCTTTGGTACGACCGCTACCTCGAATTCTCCCTCGCAGCGTATTTCGACGGCTTTTTTTACCTGATTCAGATTGAGACAGTATTTTTTACTGTTCCGCAAGTCCCAATTTATATTTTCAAATTGACGATTATCGGGTCGTATGACGTCTGTTCCTGAGGCATTCGTGCTGTTTGAAGCATGAGCAGTTCTCATGACGCACAATACCGTTATGCATAAAAAAAAGAAAGCTGATAGTTTCATTGATTCCCCTCAATCGGATAGTTGACGATGTAAAAGATATTTGTACGATAGCATAATATAAGCGTATTGTCAAAATTGAAAAATTGATAAACTCGACAAATCCCCTCTTTCGGCCTATACTGGCTACGAAGCCGTATTCGACATCAGAACGGCATTTTTTGTTCCCCATGGCCAAAGACAATATCGTCCTCCGATTCAGCGAGGTCTCATTCGAATACCGACACCACAAACCCGTCCTCGATGCGGTCAATTTTTCCGTACGCGGTGGCACCAAGATCGCCTTGATGGGCCAAAACGGCGCCGGCAAGAGCTCGCTCTTCGGTCTCATCATGGGTGAGAACAAACCCGAGAGCGGACGTCTCTCGCTCGATCCGGATGCGACCGTTGCCATCGGCCGACAGGTCATCCCCCGTGAACGCCTCGATGAAACCATTGAGACGTTCTTCGCCGACGGATTCCCCGGCAAGGAATGGGAACTGCCGATGAAGTTGCAGGAAGTGATGGAAGTGGTCAATCTTCCTGTCCCGAAGATGGATCGCAAGCTCCGCGAATTTTCCGGCGGACAGCAGGCCCGCCTCCTCCTCGCCTCCGCCCTTATCAAGGATCCCGATATCCTCCTCCTTGACGAGCCGACGAACAATCTCGACGACGAGGGTATCGCGCACCTCACGGCCTTCCTTATGGCCTATCACAAGACGCTCATCGTCATCTCGCACGATGCCGACTTCCTGAACGCATTCACCGACGGTGTCCTCTATCTCGATGTCCACACGCACAAGATGGAACAGTATTCCGGAAACTACTACGACGTGGTCGAAGAAATCGCCCGTCGTATCGAGAAGGAACAACGCGAGAATGCCCGACTCGAACACACCATCAAGGAGAAGAAAGACCAGGCCAACGTGTTCGCGAACAAGGGTGGCAAGCTCCGTTCCGTCGCCAAGCGCATGCGTGATATGGCCCAGGATCTCGAGGACAACAAGGTGGACGTCAAGCGTGAAGACAAGACTCTTCCCCCGTTTCATATTCCCGCAACCGATATCGTCGGCCCGATCATCACGATCAAGCAGGTCTCGGTCATGACCCCCGATGGCCCCAAGGTATCCCCTCTCAACCTTACGCTCAAGAAAGACACGCACCTCCTCATCTCCGGACCGAACGGCATCGGCAAAAGCACGCTCCTCGAAGCGCTCGTGTCCGGCAATACGGACCTCGTCGATATCGCCCCCGGCGCCAAGGTCGGCTACTATCGTCAGGATTTCTCGACGCTCGACTTCGACAAGACCGCCTTCGAGGAACTCGAATCGGCCATGGATATCGGTGTCAAAGAGGATGTCTTCAAGGCGGCGGCCAAGTTTCTCATCCCGGCCGAACTGCTTCAACACCCCGTAGCGACCCTCTCAGAGGGCCAGAAAGGCCTTCTGATGTTCGCACAGCTCTATCTGCGCCAGCCGAACCTGCTCATCCTCGACGAGCCGACGAACCATATCAACTTCCGACATATTCCCGTCATCGCAGACGCGCTCGACGCATACAAGGGTGCGATGATCTTCGTCTCGCACGTCCCCGATTTCGTCGCCCGCATCCGCATCGACGAGGTCATCGACCTCCGCGACCATCTCAAGTGATCCATTGATCACCCCGTACCCGCATGTACTATCCGATCCAACTCCTGGCCGACTGGCTGACCTATTCCGTCTTTCGGATTGCTCCGGAAACGCTTCTTGCCGGCACGGTCAATTTTTTCATTTTCGATACAATCAAGATCATCGCGCTCCTCTACGTGATTATTTTCGCGGTGTCGATCGTCCGCTCCTTCGTGCCCAAGAAGAGAATCAAAGTCATCCTTTCTCATAAGAAGAAATATGTCGGCAACATTCTAGCGTCTCTCTTGGGCATCATCACGCCGTTCTGTTCCTGTTCCGCGGTACCGTTGTTTCTCGGATTCGTGCAGTCAGGTGTCCCGCTCGGCACCACGTTCTCTTTCCTCGTCGCCTCGCCGATGATCAACGAGGTGGCGCTGGTACTGCTCCTCGGCATGTTCGG
>CAITOC010000058.1 GCA_903893925.1 Candidatus Moraniibacteriota bacterium | reverse complement strand
ACTGAAGTGCCTGCACTTCCCAAGGCTTTCCCAAAACAAAAACAAGACCTTCTGTTAGAATAGGGGTACCACGCCCGCAAAAACTAACACAAAAGTCTTGTCCTATGAACATCGTACAACAAAAATGGGAGTTCTTCCAGAACACCCTTCCTTCGGTGCCGAAGAAATTGAGACACCTGTACCGGTTCGGATTCTTCACCCTCACGTTCCAACATATCCTCAGTCTCCGGGCCAACGCCAGACTCCTGCCACTCAATTGGAATACGGCGAAATCAAAGTCATATCGTCTGGTCACTAACCAGAGAGTTCTTGAGGTTTTTCCGAGACTCATGAAAGGACTCTCCCTCGTGAACAAAAACGATGTCATCGCGATCGACTTCTCGGACTTTCACGGGTTTCAGGTACTCATGTTCGCAAAGCAGACGAAGCAAGGCCGGGCCCTTCCGGTCTATTTCGAAGTGTTGGACTATCCGATCCGGAAAGGTTCACAGAATACGTTCGTCATCTCGGCGATACGGAATTTCTCGGATCTTCTCGGGTTCCGTCCGTGTCTCGTCTTCGATCGCGGGTTCGCCTGCCCTTCGATTGTCGCATATCTCTGCCGAAAGAAGCATCCTTTCATCATCCGTATCAAAAAGAAGAAATCGGTCGTTTTCCGGAAAAGGGTTTGTTCCGTCAGGGATATCGGATCGACAGACATTCTCGTCAGTGCCTATCGCTTCCGGCTCCGCCTGATCGTGTCCGATCAGAAGGAAGGTATGAATGAACCGTGGTATCTGATCACGAACGATCGCCGCTCTTCCCGAAAGAAAATCATTGACCGATACTATCACCGTTTCGAGATCGAAGAGTTCTTCAGGGATGCCAAACGGCTTCTGGGATTGGAATACGTCCATCCGAAACAGGTCCGTTCGCTTTCAATCATCCTGTGGTTCCTGTGTCTCGGATTATGGTTCGTGGAAAGACTGACTGAAGGTTCGGAAGAAACTGAGAAACGGAACCGTTATCGTCTCAGTCGTACCCGGTATGTTTTCGAAAGCCTGCTTCAGGAAGCGTTTGTCGCAACAGAAGGGAAATACTGGTCTAGAGAAGGGGTATGAGAAGTGCAGGCACTTCAGAAATCCGCCATATTGACTCTTTCGGTGGAATCGGATAATGTTTCCAAGTGATAGATCCGTACCTGAACAACCAAAACGCAGAAATATGAAACCAATAGAATATTTCGTCGGAAAGTATCCTTATCTCGGGAATCCGTTATTCCTGTCCGAGATTGACCGCCTGTTTTTGAAAAAAAGACATTCATTCAGGTCTCCGGTAGGTATCGATACTTCGTGCAATACCGAACACCTCGTTGTTGCAGGAAGAGGCGCGATGGAAGTCGCGATAGCCGGAGCCGAAGGAAAGATCGCCCAGATACGAAAGGCTCGCGGTATAACCGGGCCGGTCGCATGTGTCATGTGCGTGGTTTCTCTTTCGGACGGGACGGTCCTGACGACGAATGCTCATGGCAGAGTCGAATCCGATCCGAGAGTCGTCGGGAATACGAAACGATTGAGTACGTGGATCCCTCCGGACCTTTCCGAAAAGGACGCAAGCCTGAGTCTGTGTGTCTGTATCTCCTGGCAAAAAGGGGAGAAAACCCGGTTTACGTACTCCAGAGTCGTGAAAAAGGATTTCCGATTCAAAAAGCTGAGCCCGGAGGATTTGAAAACGATCCTGCTGAAAAGCTGCACGATTCCGAGGGTGAATCCGTACAGCACGTATATCCTTGAATTGACGGAAGATCGGGAAGACATGGAACGGTTTCTGGTCAGGGAGACCGTCTCGTCGTATGACGAGCTGTTGCCGAACGTCTCGGTCATCCTTGAGTCGGTTTGGAATGCCCTCCTTTTCGGGTTTGACGCGATAGCCGGTATTTTCCGACCACTCTTCCTTCGCTGGCAGGAAGAGTGAAAAACAATGCATGAAAAAGGCTCATCAAACGGTGAGCCTTTTCTTTTATGTGACAGATTGATATGTATACCGAAATAGCTTGATGTGTGTCGTATATTGCTACCGGAGGAGTTCGTCTTGCGAATGCCGGGGCGAATTCCTGAGCGTAACAGTGATTCAGTTATTTTGGAATTAGAACCATTTCTTGGCGCGGAAGACGAAGATGGTCGCGAGGGCGACGACGAGCATGACACCCGAGTGGATCCAGAAACCGTCCGGATTGTTCGAAAGGGGTATGGAAGTGCTCATGGACATCACGTTCGAATAGAGCGTGATCGGGAGGAGTACCGCCGAAAAAATCGTGAGGACTTTCATCGTCAGGTTGAGCTTGTTCGACAGGAGGGAATTGTTGGTCGCTTCAAGGGCTTCTATCGTCTCCTTGGTGCTTTCGAGGATATTCCAGATGCGGATATTGGTCCCGATCAGGTCCTGGAAATAGACCCGGAGCTCGTCGGGGATGAACGGCTGTTCCTTCTGTGAGAGGGAATCGAGGATGGATCGTTGCGGTTTGAGCGTGCGACGGAAGTTGAGGATATCGCGCTTCACGACCGAGATCTCGAGCACCATCTCCTTTTCATGGTCCGAGAAGACCTGCGTCTCGATATAGTCGAGGTTCTCGGAAATGTGATGGAGTTTCGGGAAACAGGAATTGAGCAACAGTTCGATGATGTGATGGAGGAGGTGCGCCGGAGTCTGCGCGAAATAGGTCCGCTGGCTCCCTTTGCTCTTGCTCAGTTTGACGAAAAAGTCCCGGAGCTGATAGATGTCGTGCCGGTGCGAGGTGATGATGTAGTCTTTGGTCAGGATGATGTCGAGCTCGCCGGGATAGGTGGTGCGCAGGGCGGTATCGAAGAGCGGCGTATGGATCGAGAGGAACAGGCAGTTCTCGTACTGCACGGCCTTGGGCTGATAGGTCGGCGTGATCAGCTCCTCGACGGCGAGGGGATGAATGTTGAAATTCTCCTGCAGATAGGTGATATCGGAGGGTTGCGGATCCAAGAAATCGATCCAGGTGAAATTTCCCGACTTGATGACGTTCATATTTCGTTTCCGTGTTGCTGTTGACTCCATCCAGTATATCAGATGATCCGTTTACAACAAAGGTCGTATGGGGTATCATTCGCAGACAAGAATATGAAGCATTACGAAAGGCGGAAGGCGAATGAGAATTATTTATTTCCATTTTTTGAATTCTTAATGAATGATGGGGATTATTCTGACCCAGTTTGAATATTTGAAATTATTTAAAAACGGAAAAATTATAAAAATTAAAAATTGTTCTTACCAACAATACAACCGTAGAACACCAGTCTAAAGCGCCAATTTTCTTATGAAAAAATTGATCCTGATTTTCATCCGCCTCTACCAGAAGACTCTGTCGCTCGATCACGGGGTTCTGGGAAAGGTCATACCCGGCGGGGCGTGCCGATTCCATCCGACCTGTTCGGAATATACCTATCAGGCGATCGACCGCTTCGGCGTGTTCATTGGTGGTTGGCTCGGCCTCAAGCGCATCCTCCGCTGCCACCCCTGGAATCCCGGCGGGTACGACCCGGTGCCGGAAAAATGATTGACCGGAGGCGATATGTTTGATATGGTATCTCGTCGGTAAAGAAGCTTAATAATAAGTAGAAACGGGAGGCATAATGGCCAAGAAAAGCAATTCGATTGATTGGGTCGCGGTTCAGAAAAATGAACTGGAAGCGATCTTGAACATCCCCGAAGTCGTCTCGGAATTGCATGACGTGATCATGAGTGGGGAATTTCATGATTCATTCGATCATAAAATCATTATCGGAGGACATAAGGCGATCGGGCGCATGCGACAGTGCGAACGTGCCGTCTCGACAGTACTTGCGAATTATCAGTCTGTCGATTCGAGAACGGACAGTGTTTGGGAATTGATTCACATGGCGATATTCAATTCGGCGAAACTCCGATTCGACCCGCTGAACAGGTATGAAATTGATATCGAATGCGGATTCCTGGTCACGAAATGGGCGGCTAATCCGAGAGACCTGCAATTCGGAGAGGATGAGGCGCTTCGCAAACTCGTGTATGTCTCCGATGGCGTTTTGGACATGCAAGACCTTCGGGAATATATCGAACGCGAATTCCCGTGGATTCTCGATTCGTTTTCCGCGCTGAAGGGAAAGGAGTTCATAGAACCAAAGCAGGAAATATCGGACGGCGAAACCGTCCTCGGGTCGATGTTGCCGGACGCGAAGAACCTGTTCACCCTGCTTGAAAGGAATCAGCGATACTGGACGGCGCATCGGTTTTATCCGGGGATATTCACGGTGGTTTCCGAACTGGAGGATGCTTTGCGGGAATGCCTCGAGCTGGCCTGGGGGAAGAGCGGAACATATGCCGTCCGGAAAGGGTATGCGGTCGTCTCGTTAGACGAAACGGTCAATCAAACAAAGTGAATTTGTTAAAACTGAACATATCAAACAAACGGCCGGAAGGCGGGAGGAAACAATGGGTACTGAAAATTGCACAACAGCAGAGCATTTTCAATCCAGATACCAAAGGGGAGGATGGAAGTTGAACGCTGAAAAACATGTGGTTCCGGTTCCGATGGAACGTCTGTACTTCGCAGATACATCCGTTCCGAGAGGTGGTCGGGGAATGAGCTGCAATACTGGGTACCTATTTTATGTGGAAAGCGATACTAAAGCGAAGCAAATCTGTTCTTTGATAGGCATACCGGAGATATCGAGAATAAGTCGTTTGTATCGATTTTCGGACAATAGGCAACTGGTACTGGTGCCAGGCGCATTGCCAGTGCCTATCGCAGAGAAAATATCTTACGATGTAAAACAAATCATAGGATTGCTGGATGTGTCTGCTCTGAACTTACCGGACATTCTAGCACTACCGGTGACCAGGGAACTGAAAGAGAAGCCGTCAAAGATTGAATGACCTTTGCCGTCACAAGAGGAGTCAACCGGCTCCTCTATTTTTGTACAAAAAAACGACCCCGATTGATGGTGGGGTCGCTTCAGTTCTCGTCAAAAATTCAATACTTGATATTCATTCCTCTTCCCTCCGAATGGATGTCGCTTGGCACGTAAGTTTCATCATCTGCAACAGTCGATGCCACATCATCAGGTTGTCTGCCAGTATTATTCTTATTGCCAAGATCCGCGCTTCGATACGAAGAGTGCTCTTGTGCCGGCGTAATGGATGAAAGGAGTGTCCCTGCCCAATCATCTGCTGTAGCATGTCCCATGATCTTTCAGTTTAGGTTTCAGAAAATACGTTTTTCTAAATTACTGAATCACTGTTACGTTCAGGAGTTCGCCCCGGCATTCGCAAGGCGAACTCCTCCGATAGCGATATACGACACATCAAATTATTTCGGTATTACAAAAAAGTCCCATACCCTTCGGTATGCATCTGAGCGATTTGTTCACGAGTAAATCCGTGCCTTTCTTGTGCTTTCTTTCCGTCGGCAGTTGATTTCATTTCCTTGCCAGGCGATACGGTCGGGCAGACTGCAAATCCGTTGACGGGTTCCGGCGGAATGCCGTACGAAACGTTTGATTGTGGCTTTTGGGCCGTTTTAGGGCTATTTTCTGCTGGCATACTCCCTCCATAAGGTTAGGGTTCAAGGAGATTGAATGGTGCTCTTAAATAACAGTTACCGTGATTATGTAAAATACAGCACATCCTGTCAATTAGACGTTTAGCACTCACCTTGACAGAGTGCTAATCAAGGATTTATACTGTATCCGAAAGGTATCAGCTTCGACTTAATAGACCTTACAACTTTATAGACTTTACGGACCGTCATCTTATGAACGAAAGACAGAAACACATCCTCGCGGCCATCGTCGAGGAATACAGCAAGCAAGCGAACCCGGTCGGGTCGCAACTCCTGATCGAGCACTATGGGTTCGACGTCTCTTCGGCGACCTTGCGCAATGACATGCTCGCGCTTGAGAAGGCGGGTCTCCTGTATCAGCCGCATACGTCGGCCGGTCGCATCCCGACGGACGCCGGTTATCGGTTCTTCGTCGAGGAGATCATGCCCGACGAGTCCCTGTCGCTTTCCGAACAGAAGTCGATGCAGAAAGAACTCCTCACGCTCCGTGCCAAGCATACCCGGCTGGGACGCAGTACGGCCAAGCTCCTCTCGGCACTCTCGGGCAATCTGGCTGTGGCCGGTCTCGGGGACAATGAGGGTCTGTACGATTTCGGCATGAAGGAGCTCCTTGAGAACCCCGAATTCCGCGAGCTCGACGAGCTTTGCCGACTGGTGGAGGCGCTCGACTCGCTCGATGAGAAATTCGACGTCATCCTGGCCGAGCTGTCGACGGGTGAGACCAAGATCTTCATCGGCAAGGAGAATCCGATCGCCGAGATCTCGAACTGTTCGATGATGGTCGCTCCCTATGAGAACGAGGAGGGTCGGGGGATACTTGCGATCATCGGACCCAAGCGCATGCAGTATGCCAAGAACAAGTCATTGCTCGACCACATGCGCAAACTCCTCTCCGCTTCGCTCGTTTTGATGATATTCATCAGATAACAAAAATCATAGCAGACCTGCTCCCCTTAAAAAGGGGAGCTCCCGAGTCTTCGAGACACGTCGTTCGCGAACGACCGTGCCGAGACTGAGGGGTATGAAGACAAGAAAAATATTTTGATCGATAAACATGAATAAACCTATGACGAAACATAATCAACAATCAGATACGAAGACGGGGAACGAAGAGGGCCTCTTTCGAATCACCGCCAAGGCCGCGGTCATCGGGCCGGACGGGAAAGTGATCGTGCTGACCCGGGCGACCAAGGACAAGCGCGGTCCTGGAAATCACGACCTGCCTGGCGGGCACGTCGATCCGGGGGAGACTCCCGAAGACACGATCCGACGCGAGGTCCGGGAAGAGACGGGACTGGCCGTGCGCGACATCGCACCACTTCCGACCTACGCGGTGTTCACCGGCGAAGACGGATCGTCCATACAGAAACTCCGTTTCATCGCCTTCACCGACGGGACTGAGGTGACAACCGATCCGGAAGAGCACAGCGCTCACGAATGGCTCACCCTCGACGAGGCGATCGCGAAGCTCTCCGACGAAGGATATGAGGCCGACAAGCGTGATACGATCATACAGGCCAAGGAATACCTTGCTGAGAAGGACGCACTCGGCGGATGGAAGCGGTGCCTGGCGGACTTCGAGAATTACAAGCGTCGACAGGAAGCCTCGCAGAAGGAGATGGGAAAGTTTCTCGTGGAGAGGCTGCTCAATGATCTGGCACCGGTCCTCGACAATTTTCGCGCCGCGGCCTCGCATGTGCCGGAAGCGTCGAAGGGCGACCCATGGGTCACGGGTATCGGCTATATCGAGAAACAATTGGAGGATGTCCTGGCCCAGCACGGCGTGCGCGTGATCGAAGTTGGTGAGGGGGAACCGTTCGATCCGAACCGGCACGAGGCGCTCAGTGACGAGTCGACGGAAGAAGACGCGGAAGATAACGGTGAACCGAAAACACAGACGGTCGTGAAAGTCCTGCAAAACGGCTACATGATCGGAGACAAAGTCGTGAGGGCGGCGAAAGTCACCGTTAAATAATTAACCAGTTAACGTGTTCACGAGTTAACGAGTTAAAAAAACAATACAAAAATCCTGAATTCAGGATCCCAACCCGTGAACACGTTAACGCGTTAACCGTTAACCGAATACATATGAAAATTCAGAAATTCGAGGATCTGAATATTTGGAAATCAAGCCTGAAACTGACGAAAGAGATCTACGGCATCACCTCAGTCGGAAAATTTGCCAAAGACTACGGCTTGCGGGATCAGATTCAAAGGGCGGTAGTGTCGATAAGTTCCAATATCGTCGAAGGATTCGAGAAGAACAATAACAATGAATTCATCCGGTTTCTGAAGATAGCGAAAGGTTCCACGGGAGAGACGAGAAATCAGATGCATATAGCACTCGCTATCGGATATGTCACCCAGTCTGATTTCGAAAAAGTATCGAACGGTTTGGAAATACTCTCGGGACAGATCGGAGCCTTTATCAGTTATCTCGAAGGCAAACGAAAAAACAAGGAATTCCTCCCCACTAAACCATAACTAAAATTTATGCACACAATAATATATGAAGTATGACGTATGCATTCAACCCGTTAACTTGCTAACTCGTGAACCCGTTAACTCAGAAAAGTGCATTCAATTAACCCGTTAACGCGTTAACCCGTTAACATAATAACTCTCTTAAGTATAACCATATGTCTAAAATCTTAGGAATTGACCTCGGGACGACGAACTCGGCGGTAGCTATCGTTGAGGGAGGAAGCCCATCGATCGTAGAAAACAAGGAAGGGAACCGGACGACCCCGTCCATGGTGGCCACGTCCAAGAACGGCGAGCGCCTCGTGGGACTCCTGGCCAAGCGCCAGGCGGTCACGAACCCGGGCGACACCCTCTTCTCGATCAAGCGGCTTATCGGACGCCACTTCAACGACGAGGAGGTGCAGCGCGACCTGAAGACGCTCCCGTACAAGATCAACCAGGCGGGTGAGGGGACCAAGGTCGTCATGGGCGGCACGGAATACACCCCGCAGGAGATCTCCGCGATGATCCTCGGCAAGCTCAAGGCCGACGCGGAAGAGAAGCTCGGCGAGAAGATCACCGAGGCGGTCATCACCGTCCCGGCATACTTCGACGACAGCCAGCGCAAGGCGACGATGGAAGCGGGCGAGATCGCCGGACTCAAGGTCCGCCGTATCATCAATGAGCCGACGGCGGCCGCGCTCGCGTACGGATTCAACAAGAAGAAGGACGAGAAGATCGCGGTCTACGACCTCGGAGGCGGTACGTTCGACATCTCGATCCTCGAGGTCGCCGAAGACACCGTCGAGGTGAAGTCGACCAATGGCGACACGCACCTCGGTGGTGACGACTTCGACCAGCGCATCATGCACTGGATCTTAGACGAGTTCAAAAAGCAGGAAGGCATCGACCTCAGCAAGGACCCCTTGGCGCTCCAGCGTATCAAGGAGGCCGCGGAGAAGGCCAAGATCGAACTCTCGACCGCGCAGGAGTCCGAAATCAATCAGCCGTTCATCACGAGTGGAGCCGACGGACCGAAGCACCTCGTCATGAAGCTCTCCCGCGCCAAGCTCGAGGAGATCGTGCATGACCTCGTGGAAGCGACGCTCGTACCGGTCAAGAAGGCGCTTGCCGACGCAAAGCTCGACGCCAAGGACATCAACGAAGTGGTCCTCGTCGGAGGAATGACCCGTATGCCGCTGGTCCTTGCGACCGTGGAGAAGTTCTTCGGCAAGAAGCCAAATATCTCGGTCAACCCGGACGAGGTCGTCGCGATGGGTGCGGCGATCCAGGGTGGTGTGCTCGAAGGGTCGGTCAAGGACGTGCTCTTGCTCGATGTCACTCCGCTCACGCTCGGTATCGAGACCATGGGCGGTGTGCGCACCGCGCTCATCGAACGCAATACGACCATCCCGGCGT
>CAITOC010000057.1 GCA_903893925.1 Candidatus Moraniibacteriota bacterium | reverse complement strand
ACGACCGAACTCGAATCCAGACCGCCGGAAAGGAGTGCGCCGAACTGGGCACCGTCGCCCATTCTCTCCTTGACCGATTCCGTCAACAGTGTGGAAATTTTCCGAACAGCGACACGTTCGGTAACAGTCGGCCCTTCACCGAACACGCAATCCCAATATCTCATCGTCTGCACGATTCCTTTTTGAAAAGTCAGTATCTCCCCGGGCAACACATACCGGATACCCTTAAAAATCGACCGTGGCTGAGGGACGCTCCTCAATGAAAAATAATGATGCAGGGATTCAAAATCTATCTCCTTTTCATAAAAGGGACACTCGAGCAATATCTTCATATCGGAACCGAAGAAAATCCGACCGTCCTTTAGGAAATAATATACCGTCCGCTCACCGATCCGATCCCGCACGAGCAGTAATTTTTTTCGCTTACCATCCCATAAGGCTATGACGAATGCGCCGTTCAATTTCGTCGCGAAGTCCGTCCCATACTCCTCATACAGACAGACAACGAGCTCTGACAGAGTCTGAAATATGCGTCCCTTTTTCTCCAAATCGAATCGGATTTCCTGGACGTTATACAAATCACCACTGAAGACGGCGCACACTTTTCCATCCGAACAGGCATAAGGACCGTTCCCTGCCGTGACATCATCGGTATCATCAGAATGCCCTGTGGCGATATTCATATCCTGCACGCAGAAATACGCCTCATCACGCAGGATCTTGTGCGCCGATGAGCGTATCATCGCATTCAGAGCCTTTTGATCCGGCTTTCCTGAGAACCCACAGAATACCTTGGACATACTTCTCTCGTGAAGGATTAGTCGCGTCGCTCTATTCTCTATCCCTCTTTCCCGCTATGCCTGCTATTTTCAGTTTCAACATAAAAAAATTCTCACTGCCTCATTCGGACAGACATCGGTCCGCCTCCAATACGGAAATATATATCTCATCGAAAGTAAATACTTCTCTTCCCGTTCTCAAGACAGATGTAATGTACCTTGAAACCATGTTTTCCTCCCTGTTCACGCAAAAACAATGGTACATCAAACAACCCGCTTTTGGAAACGGTACCGATATCGAGTCCTCGGGGAAATCTGATCCAGGATTTTTTGGAACTCATGGAGCCGTCATAGGATATCCTCAGCAATAAGCCTTTATTCTCGGATATGAGCGGGTAAAACTTAATCGCGACCTTCCCGTTCGGCAGGAAATCGACGGCGACCGTGTCGAACCGCTTCTCCTTCAGAAAGCGTATCGTGTCGGCATTATCGATGCCTGCAAACAGACAGAATTTCTCCAAGGGAAACTCCCCGGCATTGACGCTCAGATATGCCTTGATCTTCGGTTTGCCTGACGATTCACATTCCATACCGAGCTGAACCGGAAACGCCCCGTTTTTTTCATTGAACGTAAATAGATTCTTACAGAAATCGCTATCATACCGACACGAAAATCGCTCTCCGCTCTTCCGAAGAATATCGATTATCACATCCTCCCTCTCCCCACTAATTTTCCGGATCGTCGATTGTGCCGATGATTTCCATGGAAACTCAAGATGGAGCAACCTGATCCTCGGAGCGCCTTCCACGAAAGAGCCCTCGAATCCGCGGCTATGGAAATTTTCCGCACCGAAGCGATCCTTATCAAGGGTGTCGACGACTTCGAAGAAAAATTCCTTCACGTCTTCTCCGATATCACCGGAGATGGACCGGGTCCCGATCAGGTCGTGGACTGCGGATGCATTCATAGTTCGTCATCGGATAAGGTTATATAGAAAGTGAACTGACCGTCTTCCATGGCGATAACCTCAAGCTCCCGACCGGCCCTTCGTACAACCCTGGATACCGCGACCAACAGATCCGAGCGCCCAGCCCGCTCCAAAAAATTTTCCAAGACGGTCCCGTCGTCATATGGATGAACCTCGATCTTCCTCGAAAAACACCGGCCGTTCCGATACCGCTCCATCACGTCGAAATATCCAAGTTTGTTCTTTTCATTCAACCACGAAAAAAGATCTCTTTCCTTCGAAGAAAATCCGCCTGCCGGCAACAAGGCGGACTTGTCATGGGAACGATATATCTTGTACTCGTCTTGAAGTCCGTGATTGTCGAACGAAAGTCCCAACAGTATTATATTCCCATACAAAGGAGGAGGCGTGATACCGTTGTGTGACAGGAAGGTCCGCAGGAATCCGGCAGCGACATCCGGATTTTTCCGGTTCAATTCATAAAAGTTTATATACAGTTTCAAACGAGAATCACCATCCAAGCTTTCCATACCGATGTAAATCGGGAACGGATACACAGTCCTCTTCAGGAAGCCGATTGTTTTCACGAGATCGATACCCGGACAGACCATCTCGAGAAGATTCTCAATCAAGGCCATCCTCGCCGAACTTGTTGCGAGCGGTCGACTCCCCCGTTTGCGCCCCTCATAATTGACGAGTCTGAAGGAATCCTCGATTCCCCCGTCTTTTGTCTTGATTGACAACTCGAATCTGGTATCCCTTTCGGTATCGGATCGAAGTATCGTATCCACCATCGATGATATCAACCCGTTCGTCCGGCAGTCCGGATCTGTTTCGGACAACAGGGAGTACAACCCGCTATACGATGTTTCTGACGACATACGCAGAGACTTTGAGCCACGATTTATAGATTTCACGATAGACGTCGAGCGGTTCATCCAAGGAAGCGTTTTCTGACCAATTCCAAAAGAGACAGCTCAGACACGCGTTGTGCCGATTTCCATACACGGTACATTTTTTCAACACTTCTTCCATAGAATCCGTTGAGACGTCACCCAGACTAAATTCGTCCTTCCCGGCCTTGCTGCAACTTGCGAAAGCGTAACAGGGATATATCTTCCCGTCGATTGAGACACTCATGATCTCCCGTCCCATTCCGCAACTCGCCGAATCTTTCAGCTCTATCGCCTTAAGGAGATAATTATCGACCGGCTGATCCTCGTGTGGGGATATGTTTATCGGCTTACCTTGGGCGTAATTCTCCAAGAAGATATCACCGAGAAGAAACAGTTGCTTCTCATACTCGAGCAAAGACGATTCGTCCCATTCATACATGCTGCTGATTGCCGGCCGGACATTGAACCGTACCTTTCCGCGAATACCCTTATCCAACAGGTAACGGATTGATTCACTGACATGTTTCACGGTGCCCGGACTCACGCTCATGATTATCTCCACTTTCGGAAGCGCATCCATATACCCCTTCAGGATATCGAGCTTCTTATCCAGGATCGCGAAACTCCCACGGCCGTCACCGAACACTCGATTCAGATCCTGCGCGATCCCGATCCCATCGACACTGATAGCGGGAGCTATGTTGTGCTCTATGAAATAGAGTATCTTCTCCCGACTCAGCAGGAGTCCGTTCGTGGCGATATCGAATCTCCGTATACCGTATTTCTGTTCCGCATATTCGACAGCCTTCCGTATCAGCGCCCATTCGAGAAGGGGTTCGCCTCCGAACAATCCAAAAGCTCCTATCCTGACATTCTGCGAGGAGCAGGCAAAATCTATCGATTTCCGAACCGTCTCCCAAGTCATCGATTTCCGTCTTTTTTCCACGTAACAATACCGGCAACGCAGATTGCACCGGTCAGTGATATGAATCGAGAATAATTTTATCAGATATCCCATATCCTATTCGAACACCCGCTCCCGGGCCTCATCTATGTAACGCCGAAAAAGAATATCCACTTTCGCTCTTTCCAGTATCTTTCTTGCCATATATATGGAATACACATTACGTATTTTCACCACGTCATCGGCCAGTATTTTTTCCGATCGACACGAAGGACCGTACTCGCTGAAACATCGCTGACACCGCTCAGACCGGGAATCGTACATGCATGCCGAGTATTTCCCTATGAAGCCGGCATCGACGGTACCGACGATATAAGATTCTTTCTCCGGCGAATTCATCAGAAACGGCGAAAACGTCATTTTCCCATCTGGATACACCTCCAGGTTCCGATAAAACGGACAGCTCACTTCTGAATAAGCCTTGCTGAGACTCTCATCATTCAATTCGCGATTGATCGAATT
>CAITOC010000056.1 GCA_903893925.1 Candidatus Moraniibacteriota bacterium | reverse complement strand
TTTTCCTCTCTAACAACCGGCTCCTGCGTAGGTCGTTCCCGTATTGGTAACGGTAGCGGTACAAGTAAGAGCAGTGTTTATCGGTGTAGCCGTAAGCGTGAAGGTGCCACTCCCTGAGGCTCCACAACTCTGCGCTGTGATTCCAGTCCAATTCGTCTGTGCCGAGTTTGCCGGCAGGGTTACGGCCGCTGTATCGCACTGAATCAGGAGTCCGGAAACCGCTCCGGCTGTTTCAGACTTGAATGCAGCAATTTGAGCCTTCGTGCGAGCGCTTGAGAGACTCACGAGCACGATCGAGGCGAGGATGCCGATGATCGCGATAACGATGAGGAGCTCTATCAGGGTGAATCCCTTTTTCATATTCGTATCCATACGTTTTTCTTACGTTTTATTGTATCCCTTCTTCTTTCGTCTATTATACTCCGTAATACTGAAATCTCCAAACGACGTTACTTAGGAAAGTTTTCCGACCACGTTGTATATCGGGAGTAGGATGCCGACAACCAGGATTGCGACACCGATACCGAGGAAGACGATCAGAATCGGCTCGAGCAAAGACGTCAGGTTCCGGGTCATACCATCCACTTCCTGGGTATAAAACGAGGCGATATTCCGGAGGATAGGAGATATCGAACCACTCTCCTCTCCGATTTTCACCATCTGCGAAACGAGATGGGGAACCTGCTTTGCCCGAAAGAACGCAGTGCTCATATTTCCTCCCTTCCGGACTTCCTCCATCGCGTCGAGGATGATTGCCTGAAAGGTCTGGTTCCCTACGATACCGCTCACGATGGACAGGGATCGAATAATCGGAATCCCGCCATTAAGCATGATACCGAGATTCTCCGCAAGCCGAGAGATAAAAATGTATTGTGCGATCTTTCCCGCAATCGGAATGGAAAATATCTGTTCATCCCATGCGCGACGCCCATCCGGAGTACGCAGATAGTAGAGAAGTGAACCAGCGATTGCGAAAAGAAGAAGAATAACCGACCACCAATAAGCCGCGAGAAAATCACTCGTTGTGATGATGACCTGCGTATACCACGGTAGGTCTCCACCGAAGTCTTTCAGAACGGCCGTAATCTTCGGAACGATAAACGTGATAACCAGGAATCCGATTGCAACAGCGGCTCCAAGCACGAATGCTGGATAATAGAGCGCCCCTTTAATCTTTGACGTGAGCTGGTAATCCTTCTCGAGGGTATCCGCAATAAAGATAACAGCGTGCTGGAGCCCTCCAGACACTTCACCCGCATGAATGAGATTGATCGCGAGCGGGGAAAAGACCTCCGGATGTTTCGCGAACGATTCTGAGAGCGACATACCATCATCCACGCTATCCTTCGTTTCTTTGAGGATAATCCGAAAATACGAACTTTCGGTTTCCTCAGCAATCGCCATAAGCGACGAAGTGATCGGTACTTTCGCTTCGATCAGCACGCTGAACTGGCGAAAAAACGAGACGAGTTCTTTCCGACTCACACCCTCCCAGATCCGAGAAAGATCCTTCATGACCGCCGACCCTCCCCATTCCTCTTTAATCATGACTGGGAGAAGACCGCTCTTCTGTAGAAGAAAACTGGCGGCATCACGATTTTCAGCCTCAACATAGCCTTCTTTCAAGACCCCGTCGACGCTCTTTGCTTTGAATGCGAACTTCATATTCGTTTTCCTTCCTGTTTGATGCTTCTTATGTATTCCTCTTCGCTAGCCTCCCGTCACTCGCCTTTGGCAATAAGCATCTCGAGATACTGTCGGTTTTTCGCGTAGACAAGCGCATCGTTCACAGAGATGAGGCCCCGTCGAACCAAATCCGAAAGCGACCGGTCGAGTGAGACCATACCATCTTTAAGACTCGTCTCTATGACACTGTCGAGTTGATGTGTCTTGTTCTCACGGATGAGATTCTCCACGGCGTGGTTCTTCAACATGATCTCAACAGCCGGGACACGACCCGCTCCATCCATACGTGGAATGAGTCGCTGTGAGACGACTCCCAAAAGAACGCTCGCGAGTTGCGCACGGATCTGGTTCTGCTGATGCGCCGAAAAGACGTCGATGATACGGTCGATGGTCTGTGCCGCGTCGTTCGTGTGTACCGTTGCGAAAATGAGGTGTCCCGTTTCAGCTGCGGTCATTGCGGTAGCAATTGTCTCGAGATCTCGAAGCTCGGCGAGCATGACCACGTTGGCATCCTCACGAAAAACGGCTCGCAAAGCGAGCGGAAATGTCTTCGCGTCACGTCCGACCTCACGTTGGTTGATGATACATCGATCCTGCGTATAGACGAATTCAATCGGGTCCTCGATGGTGACGATGTGTTTCTCTTGATTGTGGTTGATGTATTCGATGATTGCTGCCAGCGTGGTCGACTTGCCGTGTCCGACAGGGCCTGTCACCAGCACCAGACCCTGAGAATAATTCGCAAAATTATAAAGTGAACTCGGGATGTTGAGTTCTTCGAGATTGCGAACATGATCCATGACAAACCGCATTGTCACGCTTACAAATCCCTTCTGAAAAAAGATGTTCGTACGGAACCGCATCCGGTTTTCGAAATTGTACGAGAAATCAGTCTGACCGGCGGACAGAAGTTCGTCCTTACCCTCCTCACTCAGGAGGATATCCGAAAGCGCCTTCGTGTCGGCCGGAGTCAGAATCTTCTCCTGAGTAATCGGGTGCAACTTTCCGTTGATACGAAGGGTCGGATACCGACCGACAACCAGATGAAGATCGGATGCGCCCTGTTGGCCGACCAGAAGTAGGAGATTCTTGACGCGCTGTTCGGCATGCAGTATTTCGAATCCATCTGACATAGCTTCGTGTCTATTATTAGTTTAGTAGCCGACCGCTTTTCGCATACGATGGAAACGTCATAAATCGGATGTGCGATTCAAAGAGTCTCTCATCTTTCATTGCCATGCGGGGCCAAAATGGATTCGCGCGACGGCGATTCCTCTTTCAGGGTAGCACTTTTTTGTGCCTTCTCCAAGACAGCCTCGACCTTGCCGAGGACTTCGGATGGTGTGAATTGCGATTTGATAAGATATTCCTCGGCCCCGAGACTGAATCCGTCCCGAATCGCCTCACTTGCTGAAAAGTTCGTCAACAAGATGACTGGAATATTCTTCCACTCCTCACTCCTCTTGATTTCTCGAAGTACCTCGCGACCGTCCATATATGGCATGAAGATATCGAGCATCACCAAATCAGGGACTGCCTTCCGGAGCCGTTTCATCCCCTCAATACCATCCACGGCTGATTCGACCTCGAACCCATATTCCCGAAGCTTCCGCTGATAGATGTCTCGAACGAAGAAATCGTCTTCCATGACGAGTATCTTTTTTCCGGCGAATTTCGAGTGTTCCATACCATTAACCCGAATACCGGACTTATTCCTCATCCACCATGATGTCACCGTTCGTCACAAGATCAACTTCCGTCAAAGTCGTCAATCCACGAAGTGCCTTCAGTGTCCCGTCCTGACGCAAAGAAATCATCTTCTGACGATGCGCCTCCTCAGTCAGCTTCGCTTCATTTGCATGATCGTCGGTAATAATCTGTTTCACGACATCGTTCACCTCGAACGCCTCATAAATAGCAATCCGTCCCCGATAACCAGAATTCCCGCACGACTCGCATCCCGTCCCGCGATACAGGTGGACACCTCCCTTCGGATCATACCCATACTTCTCTAATTCCTCGAGACTGATATTTCCAATCGTCTTCGTAATCTTGCTCTTGAGTGCCGGACTAACCGACATCTCTTCACGGCAGTCGAGACAAATACGGCGAACGAGCCGTTGTGCCGCGACTACCTGCACTGCGGATGCGATAAGGAATGGTTCCACTCCCATGTCTATGAAGCGCGGAATGGCTCCAAGAGCGCTGTTCGTATGCAGAGTCGAAAGCACGAGATGACCCGTCAGTGCAGAATGAATCGCAAGCTCGGCGGTCTCGCCGTCGCGAATCTCGCCGACCATGATCACATTCGGATCTTGACGCAGGATGGACCGCAGTCCGTTCGCGAACGTGTAGCCGATCTCCGGCTTCACCTGACTCTGATTAATACCACCGATGGAATATTCGACCGGATCCTCAAGAGTGATGATATTGCGTTCGTCTTGATTAAGAATCTGCAAGAATGAATACAGTGTCGTCGATTTTCCCGAGCCAGTCGGACCGGTCATAAGAGTAATCCCAAAGGGCTCCATAATCTTCCTCCGGAGAAGTTCGCCGGTCCAGCCCCACAGACCCATTTCCTGGAAATCAACCGTGTTTTCCTTCTTTTCGAGCACCCGCATCACAACCTTCTCACCGTCTACGACCGGCAGGGTCGAAACGCGAAAATCAACGAACGCACCTTCATAATCCATTCGGAATCGTCCGTCTTGTGGTTTCCGTTTCTCGTCGATCTTCAGGTTTGAAAGAATCTTGATGCGCGCGACCACAGCTTTACCGATTGGAAGTGGGAACACGAGCGAGGAATGCAGGAGTCCGTCGACGCGAAACCTGACACGATAGTTTTCTTCAGCGGGCTCAATATGGATATCGCTCGCCCGAGCTTCGATTGCATGCTTCACGACCGACTCGACTAGCCGGGCAATCGGAGCGTCTTGAAGACTTTCCTTATTTTTCTTACTCTCGTCCTGATTTTCTTCACCAATAAAGGCATCCTTGAGCGTAAGATCCTCATTTTTCAAGGAAAGGATTGCTTCCTCGAGCGCTCGGTCTGTGCCGGTATATCTCCTCAGAAGATCATTGATAACTCTCTCCGAAGCCAATACGATGTCGATGTCCATCTGTTCTTTTTCCGATACGAACCGAAGGATATTGAGTGCTTCAAACCCTTCAGGGTCGGCCATAGCCACCCGAAGTGTCGTCTCTTCTTTCTCGTATGAGGCCATCCGGTATTTCTGAGCAGCCTCCTCCGGTATCAGTTTCAACACTTCACGATCAATCACTTTCGGTAATGTCGAAAGAAGTGGTATGCCAAGAGCTTTGGCACGTTTCTTGAGTTCATTCTCCAGAACTTCGTCAGGATCGACTGGAATAATCGAAATCGGTCCGGCTGCCGGGACGGATTGCTTCTCTTGGTCTTGGTCAGAAAGGACATCACTCATACTGGATATGCTTTATAGGAACCACCTGATTCATCGCACGAAAGAAACAGCGAGAAACGAATGCTGACCGAAAGGCCCGGTTTCAACCGGACCGACGCCCTCCAACGGTTACAGACCGAATGGATTTCCCCGGCCAACACTGTCTGGATTGGCAAGTGACGGGATAGCACCCTCTTTCGCAATGATTTCCCTGATAGGATCGACGTTAAATTCCTTGCTCGCAAATAAGGGCAACATATACCCATTCCGATATTTCTCCAGGGGAAGGTAATAAAACTCAGCGGAGAATTTTCCGGAAAGTATTCCGGCAGAGGTGTTCAACTGTCCACTCGGATCCACGCTAACTGCCTCTTTCTTGGAAATCGAGAACGATGTCAACGAGTACGAACGTCTCGGGTTTGATATTCCTTTCAGGAATGCCCTGATATTCTCGTACGTTCCTTGTACAGCGGCGTTCATGGTAAAGGAATGCGGAACCGGCGCCGAAGGCGTAGCTACGAGCACGGTCGTCGACCCGGAGGAGGAAGCAGGGTCTGAAACATCGGACGTCGGCGGGGCTACTTTTTCCGTAAACGTAATCCCGTTTATGGAAACACCCGTCTGTGTCGCATAATAGTTGAATGTGTCGACAATCCGGTCTTGACTAACCGAAGCGGGAAGATACTCATATACTGCTTTTCCTTCTTCCGTGTCAAGAAACGCCGCCTTGGACGCAAATAACGAATCAAGGTTCTGAACCGTTGCTTCGACCGCGATGTTTTCAGCGGTCTTAGCGTCCAGATCAGCGCGCTGACTCAATATGGACTCCACTGTCGGCTTGACCAGGAAGAATCCTATGAACAGCGCTACCGCCATGAATATCGGGAAAGAGAGGTTCTTGATCGACATAGTCGTTTTATATTTATACCGATTGTCAAAGCGTTATCGTGAACGTAAATCCGATGAGGCCCTTGTCGTTTCGTTCTATACTCGGAACAGACAGATTTCCGACCTCTGGCATCTTCTTGAGAACAGTCAACTGCTGAACGACTGATCGGAGTGAATCAGCTTCTCCTTTCAGCTCAATTTTTCGCGAAGCGGCATCGAAAGAATATTCCGAAAGAATGACGCCCGGAAGAATGTTTCCCTCAACCAAATTCAACAACCGTTCAGGGTCGACAACCACCTTCTGACCGGCAATGACGGCGTCCATCCGAAACTGAAAATCGGTAACCGCATCGATCTTATCCTGAGACATGCCCTGGCGATTGCCGACAATCCGAGCCGACAGGTCACCAATCTCGCCCGACAGACGGCTGTCGTAATAGGAGAGACCGCCCCAGATCGCCAACAGGATCGTTACCACCGCGATCAGAAATATAAATCCACGACCGATCTTCCTTCCCATCACGGACTTCTGTTGTTGTGACGGCTGTGCCAAGTTCATTCCCGGCATATGATTTCTATTTTTGATTTATCGACATTTCCTACAGATCCAGTGTACTCCGAACCGATGGTTTTTCAAAATCATGATTGCTTTTTTTTCTCCGCATCCGCAATCGCATACAGCGCGAGTCCAATCGCTGCGGAAAATGATGCGCCGATCAGAGCTATCTTCGGTTGCAGTATCGGCAGATAAGAAATCGTTCTCCATGGGTCCGACAATTTCACTGGGAGACCAAGTTTCTTTGAAAGGTATTGTGGAAGCCCTGTCATGTGGCCCGTTCCTCCCGAAAGAATGACGCTGTCAATCTTTCCGTCCAAACGAGTCGTTTTCCAGGATTCCACCATACGGCCAGATTCGTTTATGATAGTCTCAATCGCTGGGAAAATGACAGCGACATCCTTCGCGTTGAGGAAATCCTTCGTACTCTTTTTCAGTGTGTCAGCTCGATCCACGGAAATATTGAGACTTTCAGAAAGTGCGCGAGTGATATCGCGACCACCAGCGTCAATGCTCCGGCTCTTCTTCACATACCCATTCTCCACCAAGATGACATTCGCTGCCCGAGCGCCAATATCTATAACGAGGAAGGTTCCTAAATCACTGCCGACGACCGACCGGATGATGGAAAACGTCTCCAATTCGAGGAGTTTCATCTCATATCCGACCGAGCTCACATATCCTTCATACTGCCAGACGTCTTTATTGAGTGCAGCCACCAATAAGACTTCGGTCTTTCGGTTCTTCGCATCCTTTTCTGAGGCCGTTCCTACGGCGTCTTTCGTCCCCAAGGATTCCCATGACAACGAAACATCCTCAAGAGCACTCGGGATATACTTCCGCGCCTCGAACCGGACCGCTTCCTCGAGTTCGGAATCCGTCATTTCCGGAAACTCGATAAGTGAAATCAAACCGAGAAAAGACGGCATCGATATGCATATCTGATTCGTTTCCGGTTGCATCCTCTCCAGCAAAGCCTTGAATTTAACAGCCATATCCTCATGAAAGGATCGGGTAGCTGGTTTTTTCGAATCATACGGTGTGAGTAATGGGACTTCGCCGTAATTGACGAGAAATGGTTGCCCAGCACGAAGTTCAAGCTCCACTGCTTTTATAGATTCGGTACCGAAATCGACACCGAGAAACCGCTCTTTTGCGAACATATTCATAGTATTTCCATATTTCGAGAAACCACCGGAAACCCCAGAAGGCTCATCCCGACTTTCTCTCACTGCTCATGAAAAGTATATCATAATTCATCCGGAGAGGAAAGACGTCTTTTCTTATTGTCAGCGAAAGACGTGTTGAACGGAATATTTCGACCCATCACGAGTGCACCAGGGAAATGACTGACAGAAATGACTGACATATTTGACACAAAGCGCCAAGAAAAATACAATCAGGTATTCGGAACATTGGAAATCGACCCCATCGTGATATCATGGCTTTATGAATACCGCACGATTGCCGGAAAAACTTTCCCTCCGCGCCCGGAAGATTTTCGACGAGGCCGAGGCTTTGGCGCGCCTTTCTTCCGCAAACACGGTAGAACCGTCTCACCTGCTTTCCGCTATCCTTTCGGAGGATGGCAGTCTCGGGGGGCTGTTTCTCGTCAATGCCGGCTTCAGACATGAATTTCTCGAGAATGCCCCACATGAATCATTCGTTCCCGACATGGTCACAAAAACAGCACAACGAAAGAAGCGCCTTCCATCAACATCACTTCCCTTCTCGGCCGGAACGAAGGATATCCTCACGACAGCATTCCTTTCCGCAAGCCGATTCGGTTCGCCCTATGTCGGCACCGAGCACCTCATCCACGCCATCCTCTCCAAACCGGACAATGTGGTCCTCATGGCCTTCGCCGAAGCCGGCATCGACCATCGACAGGCTCTTGCCGATCTCGAATCGCATCTCGGACTCGAACATGTCCCCGATTTTGGAAAGTTGCTCGACCTCCCCGAACTGACGCTCGCAAAACGGAAGGTACCGTCAGACGGACTCCCTCCGTCACTTTCGCAGTACACGACCGACCTCGGTCGCGAGGCAATCGAACATGGCGATACCTTCTTCGGACGCGAGGCCGAGATCGCCCGCATCACGAGCATCCTCGGACGACGGCAGAAGAATAATCCGATACTGCTCGGCGAACCCGGCGTCGGCAAGACCGCGATCGTCTCGGCCATCGCCAAACGGATTGTCGAAGGCGAAGCGGGATCATCGCTTTCCGGCAAACGTATCCTCGCGCTCGATTTAGCGCTCGTCGTCGCCGGCACGAGCTTTCGTGGCGAGTTCGAAGCCCGACTCAAGGAAATCGTCCGCGAGGCAAAGGAACGCCCCGACCTCATCTTGTTCATCGACGAGCTCCACACTATCGTCGGCGCCGGCAATGCCCAAGGCGGTCTCGATGCCGCAAACATTCTCAAGCCGGCACTGGCCCGCGGCGAAATCCGTGTCATCGGCGCGACCACGCTCTCCGAATACCGCAAGCATATCGAGAAAGATCCAGCGCTCGGTCGCCGGTTTCAATCCGTCCTCGTCCGCGAACCGTCGCGCGAAGAAACCCGACAACTGCTCCGTGGTATCCGTCCGGCGTACGAGTCATTCCACGGAATCACGATCGGCACCAGCCTACTCGATCTCGCAATCGACCTTTCCATACGACATCTCCATGACCGGTTCCTCCCGGACAAGGCGATCGACATTCTCGACGAGGCCTCGTCACTCGTGAAAAACCGTGTCGGGGAAACCCCTGCCATCCGGGCCGCAGCCACACTCGAAAGCGCCCGAAAGAACATTCTCAGCGAGAAGGAACTCCTCATGTCCGACGGCCGATTCGACGAAGCCGCGGACATGCTCGAAGAGGAACATCGTCTCAATCGCGAAATCGCCAAACTTTCCGCACGTGCGACCGGGGACCGCTCGGGCAAAAAACGACCGGCTCTTTCGGACCGCGATTTGATCGAGACCGTCTCTGCCATGACCGGCATACCGTTTGCGACACTCGAGCAAGACCGCCCGGAACACCGGATGAAACGACTCGGCTACACACTTCGGAATCGGATTGCCCTCCAAGAGGACGCGATCAGTGCGGTGGAATCATCCCTCCTTCGATCACTCTCCGATGTCCGCGATCCTATCCGGCCACTCGGATCACTCTTGTTCCTCGGTCCGACCGGCGTCGGCAAGACACTCGTCGCCAAGACCGTCGCTGAGGAGTTCTTCGGTGGCACGGACCGACTCATTCGTCTCGATATGAGCGAGTTTATGGAACGACACAGTGTCGCACAGATGATCGGCGCCCCCGCAGGGTATGTCGGCTACGGCGAAGGCGGGCGCCTCACCGAACGGATCCGTCGCATGCCACATGCCGTCGTTTTATTCGACGAGATCGAGAAGGCACATCCGGACGTCGCCGGTATCCTCTTACAGATCCTCGACGAAGGCACGCTCACCGACGCGGAAGGCCGCACCGTCAGCTTCCGCGACGCACTCATTATCATCACGTCGAACGCCGGCACCGGCACATTCTTCAAGACGGACCAGATCGGTTTCGACAAGGGCGCGTCAGGCGATGTGAAGGCGCGAATGGAATCAGCAAAGCATACCGCGCTCGAAGAATTCAAGAAATCCTTCCGACCCGAACTTCTCGCCCGCATCGACAAAACGGTCGTCTTCGACGCGCTCGGTGCCGACGCGATCACGAAGATCGTCCGGCTCGAACTCTCCTCGCTCAAGAAGCGTCTCGCCAAACGTGGCACCACGCTTGCCATACCGACCACCGTCATCACCTTCCTCGCGAAGAAAAGCCTCGTCCCCGAACATGGTGCCCGGCTCGTCCGCAAAAATATCGAGGAACTCGTCGAAAAAGCCATCGCGAAAACGCTCCTTGCCGGCACCGGAACAAAACATCGCCTTGCCCTTTCACTCTCCGACGAAACGATTGTCTGCACGGAATCAAAGAACCCTTCCATAAAAAAATGACATCTTCTTGTGTCTCTTCGGAGTCGAACTCCGATATCGGAGTTCGACTCCGTCTCGGTACCGATTAAAAAGTGCTTAGTATCTCTCTCAAATCTCATGTCGAGATGAAAATTGAAAATTTCGTTTGAGCGCCGCCACCCAGAGGTTGGTCACCCTCTGGGTGAAAAAACCTGAAAGTGGATGGGGGGCTACTGTCGTAACCTGACGAGCGTTGAAGGGTTTGTCCGCCCGCGACGATCGCTTGGCGAGACGGTCGGAGCAGCCGAAATTTTCGGGTTTCAGCCGGCAAACCCTATTTTTCGGCTTGTTATGGTGGTGAGATTTGAGAGAAATACTTATGAAAATAAACACGTATCATATCGATTTCCTCTCTCATACGAGGGACTTCCTCGCCGATATATTGTTCCCACGCGCCTGCATCGGATGCGGCTCAAGAAGCGCCTACCTGTGTGATACGTGCCTCCGTGCCACGCCACGGAAGCAGGATCATACCTGCCCCTTCTGCGGGTCAGTACTCGTACCCGAAGGTCGTACCTGTCTTTCGTGTGCGCCACATCATGCGCTCGACGGGATTTTTTCTGCCGTCGTTTTTCGTGATGCAATAATAGTCGCTCAGGCAATTCATGTCTTTAAATACGAGTATATCCGCGAGCTTGCTGTCCCACTCGGGATGCTTCTTGCCGAATCGGCATCACGGACCGAATTGCCGCTTCCCGATATCCTCGTCCCCGTCCCGCTCCATCCCTGGCGACTGCGCTATCGCGGATTCAACCAGTCAGTCCTGCTCGCACGATCGTTTTCGGCCACATTCATGCCGGAGTTGCCGGTTCCCGTCCGCGAAGACCTGCTCGTCCGGCACCGGTTCACGCTTCCGCAGGCGAAAAGCCGAACCGCAAAAGAACGAAGAAAAAATCTCAAAGATGCCTTCTCGCTCGTCAAAGACACACGGCAAGCGAAAAAAGAATTGAAAGGCAAGACGGTCTGGCTCCTCGACGATGTGGCTACGACCGGCGCCACCCTCGAAGAATGCGCCAAGGTATTGAAAAAAGCCGGCGTGAAAAAAGTCTTCGGTATCGTCGTCGCACGATAATGGCAAGTCAAGAATACCTGTCATAAAAAAATCACCCGAAGAATGACTCTCTTCAGGTGAAAGGCTACGATACGTTCAGACAGCCCCCAGTGCCAGAATCTCCTCACGGAATTGCCGGAATGAACTCAGTCGCCTCACATGTTCCGGGAGCTTGTGATGCACGTTGTTGCACCACGACAATAAAAACAACTGAGTCGGAATCCCTTCTTCGGAAATTTTTCTGAGCTTCTTCAGGTCATTGTCGACGAACGTATCAGCGTGAAGCTCGCGGAGCATCGGCCCCTTGCTCTTCCCTTTTCCGGTACCGAAAAAATCGATCGTGAACCGGCTTCTCATACGCCACCATTCCTTCATCACCTCGAGATCATTCCCTGTCCGGGACGTGACGATGCAGACACGGTGCTTCTCGCGTATGAGTGCCTCGATACTTTCTATCGCCCCATCAACCGGATCCAAGGAAAGCAGGTGCTCCGGATCATAGACGGCCTGATGAACTTCTTCATACTGCGCATCGGTCAACAATCCGTGCGAGACGACATATTTGCGCTTGAACCGTTGCGGGCAACACTCTACCCTGAACATCCTCCTTGCATGCTCCGCCTTCGACCGGCCGAGGTTGATAAGGACGTCGTTGCAGTCAAAACAACATACCAATGGGTTTCCCATGTTTATCGCTTCTTTATTTTTTGTAAAGGATGCAAAATGGTCGTCAAAAGGACGAAACCACAGTACTACGATTCGGATCCGAAGTAAAGCCCCTTCCGCACTACGGACATTTGATTTGTTCCCGCATCCGTGCTTCAATGAGGCACATCGATAACCTTAACAAGGAGCGCCATCATGGCTTATACAGACAGGAAGAAAAACGGGAATAAAAAATCGCCCCAAAAGGACGACTTATCACCTCCGGAATCTGCACTCACCGACAATCGGGAGATTCGGACGGAGTCACGGGAAGGACGTGAGATACGCATCGTCACCGCGGACAATTCCAAAAAGGGACCGGCTATCCGCATCCTCGCCAATACGAGCAACCCGAACAGTCTTTTTCTTCTTCCACGGGAAAAGGGACAAGATGAGCATGAATGAGTCCGAGAAGGCCGTACATCACAATGTGTACGGCCTTTCGCATATTCGACACGATGTACTGAGAGCCTATCCGTTAGGGTCTCCGTTGGAGCGTACGATCTTCGAGCGGAAAGGTGAGTAACCAGCGGAGCCCTATCGAGATAAGGCGACAAGGGGGACGCGCGTTTACGCCGGAGATCGTAGGCGCAGTAGGTAGGTTCCTAACGGATAGGCTCTTAGTCAAAGTCCGGTACGGCCGAGATCTCGTGTTCAATGATCGTCTCCCCTTCGCCGAAAACGAACCGACCGCGGATCAGATTTCCACCGAGCACTTCCGGGAGCCAGATCCGATCGTCGGGCCACATGGAATCAAACGGGATATCCGATACCGCGTACCAACCCGGTCGCATCTCCTCACTTTCGGTCGGCTCCTCTTCCCACTCGTCCGCGAAAAACACATGTACTAATTGATCCCAGCCCGGTCGAACGGAATACATGAATTCGAGCTGCGCCACCGGTCGCAATTTCCCGACCCGGACGCCGATTTCCTCCTCCGTCTCACGCCGTGCCGCGTCCTCGATCGATTCGCCGGGCTCGAGCTTGCCGCCGACGCCGTTCCATTTCCCCATGCCGAACCCGCGCTTCTTCATCGCCAGGCAGATTTCCGTTATCACCCCAGTGTCATCGCACCGGACCAGGAAAAGAAGCGTCGTGTCTTTGAGTTTTTCTTCCATACGTTTCACATTTGTCTTTCCCGATACATCTCAAATACAAACTGATTGCCTCTGCTTATTTTCTCTCAATAATTTCGAATCCGAAATCAACCGCTTCGCACATGAAATCTTCCAATTGGGTTACATCGTCTTGAAGCTGAGCTCTGCGTAAACAGGCATAGTATACCTGTTTTTCTTCTTGTTTGATGATAGCTGGCGCAAAATTGCCTTTCAAAAGCATAGCCGTCAAAACCATTCGACCCACCCGACCATTGCCATCAGAAAAAGGATGGATTTGTTCAAAGCAAGCATGTACACGAGAAGCCTGTTCAAGAATATCTCTTTGTTTCTTGTTTATCTCTTCAACGATATCCTTCATTCGCGCTGGCACCTTCAAAAAATTGGCCGTTGGAACAGCGGAACCTACAATACGCACGCCATGATTTCGGTATATTCCCGCGTCCTCTTTGATTCCATTCATCAAAATACCGTGTAGCTTCAAAATCAGCTCCCCGTTGATTTTCTCGGAATTTTTGAGGTGTTGAAAAAGATACTGTAATGCCGTTTGATGGTTTTTAACCTCGAGTTGCTCGATGATACTTTTATTCGGAATCGATGTATTGTTGAAAATAATATCCGCCGTTTCATCCTCTGATAACGTTGAGCCTTCGATCTTATTGGAATTGTATGTCAGCGACAATAAAAACTGATCATATATGTCAGGATTTTTCAAGATTACCCCGATCACGCTTTTGTTTTTTTCTGATTTCTTTCGCAAAAGTTCCTTTTTGGCAGTCAGAACACTTTCTGGAATCTCCTTCTGTCCCGTGTACAGTCTATAGAGTCCGTCAATGGCATCAGATTGCTTTTTTCTGGGAACGGCCTTCTCATTCCACCAATTATTGAACGCCACGAAAGACACGCCTACCTTAGCCGCGATTTCGGTCTGGGTTAAGCCCGAAAGCTTTTGAATGATTCTGAGTTTATCCTGTGTATTCATACCCCTATGCTATCAAACTTTATAAAGTTTGTCAATATTCAAAGACTTTATAAAGTTTAGTAAAATGCAATTTTCCCAGTTTGCCTCGCAGGTAATTTCCATTTCCCCGTGCCGAACCCGCGCTTCTTCATCGCCAGGCAAATTTCCGAAACCGCCCCGGAATCGTCTCGCCTGACGAGAAACAGAAGCGTCGTGTCTTTGAGTTTTTCTTCCATACATAGATAATATCCAAACCAATACTTTCAACTCATTCGCCTCGTTAAAATATATCCGTCACCCGTTCGACGGCGATCTTCGTCATCTTGTTGTCGTCATAGTTGTCGATATGCGTCCCGATGCAAAGCAACGCGATATTCGAACCGCGTACCGCTAACCACATCCTCGGAAACTGGTTCGGACGCAACCCATGAACGACCAGTTCGATCTTCCAGACACTCCATTCGTCATTTTGAGTGACTCGGTGCAGTTTTGCAGGTGCGATTCTTTGCTGGGGATTCAAGGGATGAAATTGGAATTCACACAGCATCTTAAATGACTCCAACGCCGTATCCAAAAAAGGAAACCGCTTCAATGTTGCCGTTTCTTTGACAAACGCAGGATGGCAGATGAATTCAATCATGCCCGTTGAAGTCCGTTCCCCGATAAAACGCCAACTCATAAAATATCTCTTCGTTGGGCTTCGTTCCCGAATACGGGGCTTCCGCATGCGTAAGGTCTTCGAGTTGTTTCCCGTTCAGGTGTCCGTATTTTTGGATGACCCGATCAAGCATTTCCTTCTCTTCCTTGGTGAAATCGGCGTCTGTAGGACTTTGCAACCCGGTATAGGTTTCGGTCGGAGCATATCCGTCCCATTCATTGATGGAATCGATTTTCAACGATCCGTCCTTCACCATTTCCTTGGTGACCGCCTCCATAGAAACGGGAAACGGTCCCATCGGGAGGGCTTTGTACGTATCCCCGATAAAGTGTTTCTGATTTTTTTCGTAAAAATCAAAATCGATGAAATACAAAAGCTTTGCCAGCTTCTTCTCCCCCTTCACCTCCTTGCCGAGCTTGGCACAGAGATACAGAATGACCTGCTTATATTTTTCGGTGTGTACGGCCATAAATCTTTATTTCTACATCAAACATGCCACAAAATGCAATGTTTTGCAAGGAAAATGTGAAATGCCAACTGATCTCTACGGACTCGTATTTTTCTTTTCCAGTTCCTGTTTTATCAGAATATATTCCGAAAAATCCCTGCAGATATCTTCCATTTTTTCTCTCTCAAAACCATATCGATCAAATATCTTATCGATCCTCACCTCATCCGGTATCGTGATGCCGGTAATTTCAGTGACTCTGCCAAGATCTTTTACGTCTTCGGCGTTGTAGGTAACATCGGCATAATGTCTCATTTTTGCCGGCATCACACCGACAATAACCTCTGACAGATCAATGACCGCTTCCCCGGTCTTCGCGTCTTCCAAAATCATAACCATATGCTTCATTGCGTCTATCAATCCATACCCGTCACCTGGCAAAGTTTCTTGCTTTTTTAACGCCTTTAATTTCTCTAAGGCTTCTCTGTATATATCAAGTCCTTTCTCACTCATTTCTTGCAACATCGGGTTAAGCGTTTCACTGGTAGGAAAATCAAAACCGGCCTGTTGCTTGAAAAATGACCTGAACTCCTCGTGATGGGTAGGC
>CAITOC010000055.1 GCA_903893925.1 Candidatus Moraniibacteriota bacterium | reverse complement strand
AGCGAGGGGGATTTGTGACTGCGGATTGAGCATTTTTACTTTATAATAAATAAAACGTCGATTTTGTGCTTATCTTAGCACCAGAGAGGGAATCTCAGCCACCTAATCGGGAACCAGTGCCTGAATTTTAACGTTTGACCCTGGTATTGTTGTAAGTGGTACGTTGTCAGTTGTAGGTTGTTCCAGGATTTTTCACTTTAGATTTTCAGACTTATTTTCGACTTCGCGTATGTCCCTCTCCGGTAACATCATCGCCACGCTCGCATATTTTGACGCGTTCGATCAGCCACTCACCGCATTTGAGGTCTGGAAACATCTGACCGTCGAGGACGTGGACGACGCGAAGACTGATCCAGTTTCGCTCGGCGATGTGGTATCCGCCCTTGATGACAAGGATATCCGATCGCGGGTCGTTTTCCAAGACGGATTCTTCTTCCTGCCGGGACGGGAGCACCTTATCCCACTTCGTATCGGTGCGGAAAAGATCGCCGTCGGGAAACTCCGTCGTATCCGTCGATTGGCCAGGATGCTCCGTCTCATGCCGTTCATCCGCATGATCGGTGTTACGGGAAGCCTTGCCATGAAGAAGGGGAAACATGACAGTGATTGGGATTTTTTTGTCGTATTGAAAACCGGTCGGATCTGGACGGGACGGACGCTCCTGACCGGACTTCTCCAGGCACTCGGAAAACGTCGGCATGGGAATCGTTCAAAAGATCGGGCTTGTCTCAATTATTTCGTGACGGAGGACCGGCTCGCTATCCCGACCGAAGATTTGTTCTCGGCGAACGAATATACCTTCCTTATCCCGCTTTTCGGTCGTGAGACGTTCCAGCGTTTCGAACTGAAAAACCGATGGATTGCTCGGATCAAACCGAATTTTCTCCCGACGGAGGCGTTGCCACTGTGGTACGCCTGCGATTCGGAAGGAGCGAAGTCGGTCCGGACCGCGCTCGAACGGGCATTCGATTTGGATGCGCTCGAATCATGGCTCGGAAAATGGCAGAAGCAAAAAATCATGCGCAATCCGAAGACGAGAAGCGAGGGTGGACACATCGAGGCGTCGGACCAGGCGCTCGTCTTTCTGCCGGATCCACATGGCCCGCGGGTATACGAGAAATTCCGCAAGCGTCTCGGCGAGATACGTCTGAAAGGATGAGAGAAGACACTTCATCGGGAGGGTTTCATTTTTCATACGAGGAAGCGATGTCATCGCTACCTCGTTTTTGTTTCTCATGTGGTATAATGAAAACGAAAGAGAAACTATCATTTCCTATGCCGAAATACCTATATACCGCGAAGAACGCAACCTCGGGCGAACCAGCGTCGGGCGAACTTTCCGCGAAGGATGAGCGATCTCTTGCCGCCGATCTTCGGTCGCAGGGGTTTTTGCTTACGTCTGTAAAAGAAGAGAAAGACGCTTCCGTCGTCCAGACAAAATTTCTTGATCGGTTTCAGACGGTCCCACTCAAGGAGAAGATGGTCTTTTCGAGGAATCTCGCGGTGATGATCTCTTCGGGACTAGCCGTCTCCCGTGCGATCAAAAGCCTTTCACTTCAGACGAGGCACAAGACATTTAAGAAAATCCTCATTAAGATTCATGAGGACATCCAAGCCGGGAAATCAATTTCCGAGAGCCTGGCACAGTATCCGGCCGTGTTTGGCGAACTCTTTGTCAGCATGGTGTATGTCGGCGAGGTATCCGGAAATCTCGAGATGGTGCTCGGCATCTTAGCGCTTCAGTTGGAGAAGGAAAATGATCTCAAGAGCAAGGTCCGAGGAGCACTCATGTACCCGTCCGTGATCCTCCTTGCGATGCTTGCCATCGGGTTTGTCATGCTCACCTATATCCTCCCGCAGATAGCTGGTGTTTTCAAGGACATGGGTGCGGAACTGCCGCCGATGACACTGTTCATCATCGGCTTGTCCGATTTTTTCCGGAACAACATGATTGCCTCACTCGCATTATTTGTCGGCATTGCCGTTGGAGGTAAGTTGTTTGCTGGGACCTCGTTCGGAAAACGGATCCTTCACTTTGTCGTCCTCCGTATTCCCGTTTTTGGTGGTATCGTCGTCAAGGTGAACTGCGCTCGGTTTTCTCGCATCTACAGTTCGCTCCTCAAGAGTGGTGTATCGGTTGTGGATGCCCTGTCCATCGTGGCGAGGACGCTCGCAAACACATATTACAAGGACGCATTGAAAGAATCGATTGATGCGGTCCAGAAGGGAAGGAACTTAAGCGAGATTATCGCTTCCCACGAGGAACTGTTTCCGCCTCTCGTCTCACAGATTATCGAGGTCGGCGAGGAGACCGGTAAAACCGATGTCGTTCTCGAACGACTCGCAGAATTTTACGAGGGTGAAGTGACGCAGATTACAGAGAATCTGTCTTCCATCATCGAACCTCTCCTTATGCTTATCATCGGCGGTGCGGTTGGTTTTTTTGCGGTCGCGATGCTGACGCCGATGTACAGTGTCCTTCAGAGCATACAATGATATGGATATGAGGGGAGTACATATCATGCCGGGCCGGGACAAGAATTCGCAACGAGGATTCACGATGATCGAGGCGGCATTCGTCCTGTTCCTTTTTTCCGTGATAACGTTGACATTTGCTCAGCTGTTTTCACTCGGGACGAAACGAATTATGGATGTCAGAAGGAAACTTGGCGCGACGACCCTTGCGGACGAACGGATGGAAATAATCCGAAGTCTCCCATACGATTCAATTGGGACGAAAAACCCGAATGGTTCCGGTGGATGGTCCTACGGTATTCCGCGTGGCGATATCCTCGAGACGGAAACGATTGATAAGCCTGGGGCCGTGTATTCAGTGCATACCATGGTGCAGTACGTAGATGACCCGTTCGATGGGACGGCTTCAGGGACTGGTTCGAATCATGATGCTATCCCGACTGACTATAAGCAGGCAAGAATAGAGGTTACATGGCCAGGCGCGGAAAACGGCCAGTCTGTTATCGTATGGGGGACGTTCTCACCCAACGGCGTGGAACAGCCGTCGAATACGGGCGTGCTTTCCGTGAACGTGGTGAATGGGGCTGGTGCCGGTGTTTCGGGAGCCAACGTCCATATCGTGTCCGCAACGAATGCAATCGATCTTACGGCGCAGACGGATGATGTCGGGAACCAATCTTTCCCTGGCTCGCCTCCGGGTACGGACTATATGATTTCTGTTTCCAAGAGCGGATACTACGGAGTACGGACCTATCTCCCTACGTCGTCTTTGACGCCGCTTGATCCTCCCATGTCGGTAGTCGCCGGTGCGGTCAATATGAAATCGCTTTTTATGGACCAAACCTCTGATATCACCATTCGGAGTGAAGACATGTTCGGTACCGCCATCCCAAATGTCGCATTCACGATTTCCGGTGGCCATCAGATCGGTACCCAAAAGCCGGTGACGAATCCGCTTGTGCCGGTGTATGATTTTTCAGCTTCCAATGCCACTGGATCAGACGGGCAAAAGACGTATGCCGCTAGTGCGGGTGGTGGGTATACGCTTGCTCCATCCAACATTGTTTCCGGATACATGTTTCTCCGGGTTGATCCTGGAATTAAAGATAAGCCAGATTTCTTTGACATTGTTGCTGGGACGAATCAGACGGCGAAAATGGTGTTTGCGAAATCGGATATCGCATCAGTGATCTTCACCGTGACCTCCGGGAGTGGAGCGTCGACCGTTCCCGTCCCAAGCGCCTCGGTTGAGCTGAAGAATGTTGCGCTCGGGTATGATACGACTGTGATAACCGGCAATTCCGGTCAGGCCTATTTCCCAGCGGCGTTGTCGGCACTCTCGGCCGGGACGTATGAGTATGCGGTTTCTGCTTCTGGATATGCGAACAAGACCGGAACTGTGACCGTATCGACGGTTCTCACTCAACAGCCGGTGACCATTGTCGCACAATGAGTATGAAATGGCGTATCTTAGAAAACAAGGTCGGTCGTCGCGCTTTCTTGCCGGGCATGACGCTTGTGGAAGTGCTTGTAGCGATGGCTATCATGGTTATCGGTATGGGCGGGTTTGCATTGCTGTTCCTTCGGAGTTGGACCGCGAACGGGTTTATACTGGAAACAGGCATCGCATCCGCGGCGGCTTCCAGTGCGACGACGCGTACCGCCTCCGAACTTCGCAAGATCCGACAAGGTGATGACGGGAGCTACCCGATCGAATCAGGAGACAGCTTCAATCTCACGGCCTTCCTCGACGTCGATGGTGATGGTAAGACCGAGCGGGTGCACTACTCCCTCCTAAACGGGTTGTTTCTGCGCGGGGTTACGAAGCCTTCCTTGACCCAGCCAGTCACCTATCCCTCGGGTGATCAGATTGTCACGACGGTCGCGACCTATGTAGCCAATACGACGAACGACCCGATCTTCTCCTATTACAATGACAATTATCCCGGCGATACGGTGAACAATCCCTTGACCGTTCCTCTTGCCGTCCAGAATGCCCGGCTCGTGAAAATTCGTCTCATCGTCAATATCGATCCGAACCATGCTCCGGATACGACGACCATTGAATCATCCGTCGAATTTAGGAACCTCAACTGAGCATAGTATGTTTCTTATCGCCCGTCGAAAAAAAACCAAACAAGGTTCAGCGCTGGCGTATGCGCTTGTCATTATGATGGCCGTTTCCGTGATTCTTGTCTCCATTCTTACGTTCATCTCGACGCAAATCAAGAACGCGCAGTATTCGGTGGCGCGCGAACAGGCATTTCAGGTAGCCGAACAGGGTATCCAGTTCTATAAGTGGTATCTTGCCCATGAGACGGACGGCCGGACAGTCGCGCAGGTCAATGTGTTCTGGACAACCGAACATCCGTACGGGGTCGATTCGGATTATATCGCGACGGTCGCCGACCCATCAGGAGGAGATATGGGGACCTATCGGATCAAAGTTGTGCCTCCTTCGGTCGGATCGACGATCGTCACGGTCGAATCGACTGGTGAGATGAGCCGGTTTCCTGGTCATACAAGAACGATCAAGGTCCGATTCCGGAGGCCGTCCTGGAGCGAATACACAGTAATCGCAAATGACAATATGCGGTTTGGTCAGGGTACCGAGGTATACGGGAAGGTGGAGTCGAATCTCGGTATTCGGTTCGATGGGACCGCACACAATATCGTGTCGAGTTCGCTTGCTTCGTACAGTGATCCAGATCATGCTGGCGGGAGCGAATTTGGCGTGCATACGCATGTGAATGTACCGCCTGCCACCGGGACGAACGATACCTTTCGTCCACTTGAGGCATCGCCGAACACGATGCAGACACGTTCGGATGTGTTCACAGCCGGAAGGCAACTCTCGGTCCCGTCAGTAGACTTCAACGGGATCGTCTCCGTTTTGGGCGATATGAAGACCCAATCGCAGGCCACGGGAAAATACTTCGCTCCGATCACCAGTTCACCGGGTCGACAGATTACCCTGAAGACGAACAACACTTTTGATACGTGCGCGGTCAATTCCTATTCCGTCTACGAGCCGAAAACTTTTGCTGGGACGAACGGTATCAGTGCGACGAGTGGATATCTGAAGAATTCCGGCATCGGCACTTGTCTTGCCTGTTCGGGTCAGTGTCTTCAGAACTTCCCCATACCGCAAAACGGAGTCATCTTCGTCGAGGGGAATGTCTGGCTGTCGGGACAGGTGAACGGACGCAAGGTTTCTATCGTCGCGGCGAACCTGTTGGGAGGCAGTTCGAGCTATTCTGTATTCATCCCACACAACCTTCTCTATACGAACTATGACGGATCCGATATCATCGGCGTCATCGCCCAGCAAGACGTGGAGATTCCCCGGGATAGTGACACGACACTCCGGATTGATGGAGCCTTGGTCGCCCAAACTGGACGTGTGGGCAGATCGTATTATACCGTGGGCGCTTATCATGATTCGAAATCGTCGATTACCGTGTTTGGGGGAATTGCGACAAATACACGATATGGTTTCGCATTTGTCGACGGGACCGGATACGCGAACCGAAACCTCTATTACGACAACAACCTCCTCTATTATCCGCCACCGTATTTCCCGACAGGGACACAATATCAGGTCGACCTCTGGGAAGAACTATGAGCCGCCTCGTTTCCATGGTATGATAACGGCGGAGCGGACAAACAAAACCAACAGGGACAAGGTATGGCTTTTTTTCAGAAGAAAATTTTTGATTTTTCTCCGCCACCGTTCGGACTCGACATGAGTGACCTTTCTCTCAAGGCGCTGTGGATTACTCGAGACGGGACACGGGATCGGATTGCAAGTTGCGGTTCCATCGCGATTCCGCAAGGAGCAATCGTTGACGGTGAGATTATCCAAGAGGACATAGTCGTGGAACGCATCCGCGAACTGGTGCGTATCTCTGGACCGAAACATATCGGCACACGTGGCGTCATCTCTTCCCTTCCCGAGACCAAAGCGTTCCTTCGTATCATCACACTTCCGAAAATGAGTCAAAAGGAGGCGAAAGAAGCGATTAAATGGGAAATCGAGGCAAATATCCCTCTCTCACTCGATCAGGTGTACTATGACTGGCAGATTTTGCCGGAGACGTTTTCTACGGAATCGGAAAAAATAAATGTGTTGGTGGTGGCGGTAGCTAGATCGACAGCCGAGCAGTTCTGTTCAGTGCTCGAGAAGGCTGGTCTCGAGCCACTCGGTCTCGAGACCGAATCGATCGCTCAGGTGCGGAGCCTGATTTCAGAAAGGAAAGAGGATCAGGACAAGACGGTACTTATTGTTGATATCGGTGACCGTCGGACGAGTTTCGTGATGGTAATCAACAATATGCCTGTTTTCACTTCGAGTACGCCATTATCCTCGCAGATGATGACGGACGCAATCGCAAAACTGACAGGAATATCGCTCGAGGAAGCTGAGAAGCGCAAGATTCAGGTCGGGCTCGGCTCGCTCTCTTTGCCGAACCCACAACTCGAAGCAATCCGGCCGATTCTTGAGAATCTTGCATCCGAAATAGAGCGTTCTCTCGATTTCTATTTTTCCACACTCGGTTATTCCAAGAAGCTCGATGCCGTCATTTTCTGTGGTGGTGGCGGGAATATGCAAGGATTGATTCCGTATTTTTCACAGCGTCTCAGGCAGAATATCGAGACCGGCAATCCTTGGATGAACATCCAGATCGGAAAGAAAAACCCACCAGTCGATCAGAGCAAATCGCTTCAGTATTCGACCGTAATCGGCCTTGCCCTTCGTGGCCTCGATGAATATGAAAATATCGCTTAACCTCCTTCCGGAGCAAAAAAAGGAGATTATCCAAAGGAAACGCCTCGAACGGTTCCTCCTCCTTCAATCTTTTCTGTTCCTTTCCATCGTCGCGTTCTATCTGATCGTTCTCGGAGGGGTGTTCTTCATCCTTCATGAGAACAGATTGTTCATCGAAGCGGCTGGCGAGAAGGCTACCGCAGAACAGTCGGATCTGCAGGAGCTTTCGCGCTACGAGTCCGTCTTCCGCGACGCAAACGCTCTGGCCACCGCGGCAAACCGGTTTCAGCGTTCCCGTTCCGACTGGACCGGATTCTTGTTTCGGTTGGATCGGCTCATCCCGCCGCATATCCTCCTCACATCGCTTTCCACGAAACAGTATCAGGTGTTTCTTTCCGGCACGGCCGACACGAGGGATGATTTTCTTGCTCTCGAAACTTCATTGAAAGTGGATGCTTGCCTTTCTGATTTCAATGTCCCGGTCTCGAACCTGTTTCTTGAGAAGAATGTCGAATTTCAGTTCGATTTTACGGTAAAAAATACGTGTCTTATGGGAACCGGAAGCGTATGAATCTCTCTTTTCTCAAAAAAAATCAGTATATCCTTCCGATTTCTGTCGCGCTCGTCGCTATCGGTGTTTTGGTGCTTCTGTTCGTAGCACTCCCGTTTCGGGATACGATTGTTTCGGAGAATGCTGCCATCCAGCAATTCAATGCCAAGGCTGAGAGCGATCAGCGAAGAATCTCCAGTCTTCGGGAGTATCGAAACCAATCAGCTATGGTCGCTTCCGACAGCCCGAAACTTTCTCTTCTGCTTCCGGAAGACAAAGTCGTTGATTTCATTCGTGAGACGGAGGCGATTGTCAAGACGACGGGTGGTGCGGTTGTTATCGGGAAGGGAAATAATCTCGATGACGCGAGAAAGGCATCTTCAGGTGCGACGAAGACGGGAAATCAGATAAAAGGAGCGGATTTGCTCAACGGGTTACCGGACGGCAAGACGATCGGCTTCACGCTGACATTCACTGGGACGTACGTCGAAGCCGCGGACTATCTTCATAAGATTGAAACCTCGCCGTATTATTTAAGTGTACTTTCCATCGATATCCGTCCGACGACACCAAGTCAAGGGGTACCTGGACGCCTCAATATGTTTTCTGTTCCTGTCGTCGGATCCACTCTTACTTCTTCCTCTGCCCCCACTTCCATCTCTACGTCCGCGCTCATTTCCACCCCGGCTAATATCGTCGATGCAGTCTTTTCTCTTATCGTGTATCTGCAGTAACCTATGAAGGGATATCTCAAAAACGAACGACCGTTCTCATTTCAGGAAAACTTCCCGATTTATTCACGGTATTTTAGGTTGTTTTTCACATTCCTTTTCTTTCTCGCGTTCGGGGCGGGACTCTATGACTGGTATCTGAATGTTTATGCCGGGGAGTGGACTGATGCAGAAAAACGACAGTATGTCGAAACGGCATTTCAAGAAACCCTTCTTCGGGAGAATGTGTTTCGAGGCGTCGTCTCATCTGTATCCAGGCTTACAGAGTCTCATGCGACTGACGTGAAAATAGGAAACGATCTCTTTTTGCCGTCGCCGGTTACGGCCACATTGAAAAAGAAATGACGGTGAGTGTGATTGACGCAAGCCCGCATCCGTCGTATCCTCCCGATATGGAAGAATCCAGGGAGAAGCGCATAGGAACATCGCTTTCCAATGAGCGCGCGTTCCGTACCAAGCAGGCAATCGAGGCGATCTACTCGCCCCGTTTTCGTTCGTGGAGCGAAGTTTCGTCCCTGTCGAAGGCGGTACGCGAGCGACTTGAGGCGGAAATTCCATGGAATACACTCTCAAACGTCGCTGTGTTGTCGAGCACTCGGAAGGATGCCTGGAAAGCATTGTTTGAGACGCCCGACGGGAATCGGATCGAATCGGTCCTGATGCGGAACCGTCGCGGACAATTCACCGTCTGTGTCTCGACTCAGGTCGGATGTGCTATGAAGTGTGTCTTTTGCGCGACAGGAAAGCCAGGACTCACGCGGAACCTTTCTTGTGACGAGATCGTCGACCAGTTTCGGTTTCTGCGCGACATGGCTGCCGATGCGAACCTTGACGGCGAGATCACAAATATCGTGTTCATGGGTATGGGGGAACCGTTGGCGAATTACGTAGCGGTTCGCGAGGCGCTTCGGATCTTCACGGGACCACTCGGAATCGGTATGACGAGGATTACCGTCTCGACCGCCGGCCTTCTCTCGGGGCTCGATCGGATCCTTTCTGATCCACTCTGGCCACCGGTCCGGATCGCGATATCTTTGCATGCCGCCGACGAGGCGGTCCGGAAAAAGATTATGCCGTCGACCGTCCCGGGATTTATTGACAGTCTTGTCGCCTGGTCACAAAAGTATGCGGAAGCATTTCCGGAGAAGCGCCGGCACCTCACGCTCGAATACCTGCTCTTGTCCGGCGTCAATGATTCCACACAGGATATACGGAAGCTTGTCGACCTCGCACGACGATTCGGTCGGGTTCGCATAAACCTGATCTCGTACAATACGACGGACAGCGGATTCATGGGGAGCGACCCGGACACCGTGAGAAGATGCAAGGACACGCTCGAGGCAGCCGGCATCATCGTGACGATTCGGAAATCCCAGGGCGGGGACATCGCTGCCGCTTGCGGACAGCTGGCGGGAAAGAACCATAGTCAAACGTCATAAAGTCCATAAAGTCGAAAGTCGGGTGACTTCGACGAATGTTTTTTGACCGTACGGATTTTCGATGTTTCCTATTTTTTATTCCCGACGGTATAAACCTGATGGACTTTCGATTATGAAGAAATATCTCATTCGCACCTTCGGGTGCCAACAGAATGTCGCTGATTCGGAACGCATCGCCGCCTCGTATGAGGCGCGTGGTTTCGTGCCGACCGAGGATGTGTCACAATCGGACGTGATCGTCATCAATACCTGCATGGTGCGCGACCAGGCAGAGGAACGCGTGTATGGATTCGTCCGCACTATCCGCGAAGGGGAAGGGAAGCCAGACGTCGAAATCGTCGTGACCGGATGTCTGGTTGGTGCTGCGCTCCGTGAACCGTCCGGAAAGATGCGAAAGAAAATCGCCTTACGACTCCCAGACGTGACATTCCTGCAAATCGACGAGGTCGGTTTCGAACACCTGCCGAAACGCGCCGAGGGAAAACTTGCCTCGATCGTCATCAGCAACGGATGCGGGAACTTTTGTTCGTACTGTATCGTGCCCTTCTCCCGCGGCAAGGAGGTCTCGCGTCCGTTCGTCGATATCATGGAAGAAGTCCGCGAAGCGGTCGAAAGCGGTCGCGACGAGATCGTACTTCTCGGACAGAACGTCAATTCGTACGGGGCTGATTTCCTCGTCAATCATATACGAGACGGCGAATCATATAGTCTGCCCGACGGACGAGAAGTGACACCGGTCATGGTGAGCCATCTCGGCAAACAGCGCATCCCGACGTTGTTCCCGCATCTCCTCGAGACGGTTGCGAAGATACCGGGCGTTGCGAAGGTCTCCTTTCTCTCGTCGAATCCGTGGGACTTTTCCGATGAACTCATCTCCGTTATCGCGCGGAATCCGACTATCGATCGGATGCTTCATTTGCCGGTACAGGCGGGGAGTGACCGTATGCTCGCGGCGATGAACCGCTTTTATACCCGTAATGAATACCTCGCGCTCGTCGACCGTATCCGCGACGCCGTGCCGGACGTTCTCTTCACGACCGATATCATCGTCGGATTTCCGGGCGAGACCTCGGAGGATTTCGAAGACACGCTCGACATCGCCAGGCGTGTGAAATTCCACAAGGCGTATGTGGCCCGCTACTCGCCACGTCCCGGTACCGCCTCGGCGAAACTGACTGACGATGTCCCGCGCGAGGAAAAGGTCCGCCGATTCCGTGAACTTGACCGACTCATCCTGACGCTGGCTGGAAGGGAACATTTGTTGGAAAAATAAATCATTCTTTTTTATCCGCGCCGTGAAAAAAGACAATCTAAAAAATACTACGATATAACGTTATATCGTAGTATCCTTCGGATCCTCGTGATTTTTGAAAAGAGTGTGTGGTATTTTTCCGTCATCACCGTCGCTTGATTTTTTGGCTTGTTTCGTGTACGATTGGTGATGTTTAGCATTCAGAATATACCTATGATAAAGGTTTTCGGACACAAGGCACCGGATACGGATTCGGTCGGGAGCGCGATTCTTTGGGCATGGTATCTCAATGCACACACTTCTTCGGATGCGACTCCGTATGTGTTGGGTGAGCTCAACAAGGAGACCATCTTCGTCTTGGACAAGTGGGATATCCCCGAGCCGGAGCGACTTGAAACCGTTGGAGCGGGGGACGAGGTCGTCATCGTGGACACTACCAATCCCGATGAGCTGTTTGGCAATATCAATGATGCCAACGTGATTCAGATCATCGATCATCACCGGCTGGCTGGCGGATTGTCTACACCGGGGCCGATCGATATGACGGTCCGTCCGCTCGCGTGTACCGCGACGGTCATCCACGACTTGATGGGGAAGCATATCGACGAGTTGCCGGAATACCTGCTCGGGCTGATGTTCTCGTGTATCCTCTCCGATACGCTCGCCTTCCGCTCGCCGACGACGACACCGCACGACAAGGAGGTCGCGGAGGAGCTGGCAAAAAAACTGAGTATCGATATACCGTCGTATGCCGATGAACTGTTCGCCGCGAAGTCCGACCTTTCGGATGTTTCCGACAGCCGGATCGTCCGATTGGATGGCAAGATGACCGATGTCGGTGACAAACATATCCTCGTGTCCGTCGCGGAAACGACGACGCCGGAGCAGATCATCGAACGCAAACAGGGCATCGTCGAAGCGATCAAAGCGATCGTCGATCGGGAGGAAGATATCGACGAGGTGCTCTTCTTCGTCATCGACCTCTTCTCGGAAGAAGCGACCGCATTCACCTATAATTCTTTCACTGCGGGTATCATCGCTGCATCGTTCGGCGTCTCGGTCGAATCGGATACCGAAGTGCTTCCCGGGATACTGTCGCGCAAGAAGCAGATCGTCCCGGTATTGCGGCTTCCCGAAGCATAGGATCGTGCCGAAAAAAAGGGCTTTTGTAGGGACGGATGCAAGAAAATCCGGTCCGGTTTCGTAGCATATCGTACGAGTATATTGTAACGATATGTAGTATGCAATGTTGTATGAAGAATGCGACGACGAAGCAGAAGGTAATGGTTGTTAGTATTGTAGTGCTGATTTTCGGCCTCGCAATAGGGTTCGGTGTGGGATACCGGGTAGGTGGATCGAGAGCTCGGACCGGGTTTGCCCGACAGCAGGAACTGATGATGCGACAAGGATTCGGTCAGAATCGTGGCGGCAGAGCGATTCCGGGAAGCGGTCGGCGAATGATGAGGGGTCTTGGTGCGGTTCAAACTGATCCGAGTCAGGCACAGGAGAATGGTACAATTCAGAATCCTACCGCTCCTCCTTCTCCGGTCACGTCGACACCGAGCGCGACAGCGCCAGGCGCGACCGCTCCGATCAATCCGGTACCGACGCCAACACCGGATGCGAATGCCGTTCAGTCGAAGTAATACCGAAGGAACTTGATGTGCCGTAATCGCTACCGAAGGAGTCCGATTCCCTATAAGGAATCGGACTCCTTGATGGTAGGAATCAGATAATCCGTATAAAAGAGTGTGATGATGCTGAGAACGCTCGGTTTTTCGAAAAGGAAAATCCGCCGTATGGCGGATTTTCATTCATCGATTTGATTTGTCTGGTTGATTTACAATCAGTATCACAGACTGGTCAGGGCAGGGAGGGTGTCGAAGTTTGTCGCATCGCCGATATTGAGGCGGTTCAGTCTGAATGGGTCGGTCGGTCCGGAGACGACCTTGTCGACGGTCGTCGTCGCGGTCTCGTATCCGGAGTTGGCGATGATATTCTCGATGTTGCGGTCGTTTGTTCCTCCGGGATAGCAGAAATCCGTGACGGGCGTACCGAGCTCCCGCTCCAAAGCCTTCTTGCTTCCGTAGATTTCCTCCTCCGCTTGTCGTTGGAAAACTCCAGTGAGATCCGGATGGGAAAGAGAATGGGATCCGAAGTTCATGCCGGCCGCTTTCATTTCCAACATCTCGTTTTCTGAGAGGAATCCGCTCTTGTCCATGTCATTCGTGACGATGTAGAATGTCGCTTGGAATCCATATTTTTTGAGCACGGGAAATGCCTGAGTGTAAGCATCTTGGTATCCGTCATCGAATGTCAGGACAAACGGTTTCCCTGTCGTCGGTGTAGGATGCCGGAAGGAGTCCAAACCGACGGTTTGGAAGCCGTGGTCCGAAAGCCATTGCAATTGCTCCTCGAAATGCTGTGGCGAGACATAGATCGACGGGTTCCCATCGTTCGTGTATTCGGTGATATGGTGATACATCAGGATCGGAATCGGTGGTGAGACGGAGAGTTTCTCCGGTGTTACTTCGGCATCCAGATTGGCGGGCAGATCGGAAGGCGTCTGGAAAACATCCGCCCATAATGCTGACGAGAGCCGGGAAAAAATGAAAATGACGCCCGAAAGGGAAATGAGAACCGAAAGTACTATGAAGACTGTTTTTTTCATACTATCCCAGTATAATTTATGCGGACGGAAATGACAAAGAAGGAGACGTTCGTATTTTGCATCCGTTAGGTGTACCCCCAACGTCAACTTTACAGCACGACGTTTTTGTATGAGAATGACGGAATCACTTCACTCCGTGAGCGAATCGTCCAAGAAAGGATAAAGAGCTGAACATTGTGCGTGCGTATGCGAAAAATCGATTATCTGAACGGCTTGCGGGGCGTCGCCGCATTCGAGGTCGTATTCCATCACTTCATCCTGGCGTTTTATCCGGCGCTTTTTTTCGGTGGTACCTGGACGAATCATTTGCCTGCTGGGACCGAAGATCTCGCCTCGAAGTCCGTTTTCACCGTGTTGTGGGACGGCAACTTCGCGGTGTGCATCTTCTTTGTCCTCTCCGGTTTCGTCCTGAGTCACAAGTTTTTCCTGAAAAAAGAGCACGAGATCGTCACGGCGAGTGCGGTGAAGCGCTACTTCCGGCTGGCTCTGCCGGTGGCATTCTCCATCCTCGCCGCATTCATTCTCATGAAGCTGTCGCTCTTTTACAATCAGCAGGCCGGGGTCGCCGCCGGTTCCGGTTGGCTTTCGAGCTTCTGGACATTCCAGCCGGATTTCCAAGAATCCCTTCGGCAGGCGTTTTACGGGACATTCTTCCTGGATACGTTCCAGTACAATGTCGTCTTGTGGACGATCGCACATGAATTCATGGGCTCGTTCCTTATTTACGCTTTTCTCGCGATTGTCGGCAAGGCCAAGAATCGGCACTTCGCATACATAGCACTCATTATCGTCTTCTGGCAGACGTACTATCTGGCATTCGTGCTCGGCATGTTCCTTTCCGATGTCATCGCCCATGAACGCACGCTCGTCCGGAAGTACGACAAAACCCGGCTCATCCGGACCGGGCTTCTCCTTCTTGGTTTGTTTCTGGGATCCTTTCCCGTTGGTCGCGATCCGCACGGGACCATGTACGCCTTCATGGCACTCCCGTGGCTTACCGATCCGGGCACGCTCTATCACACGCTCGGGGCGTTCTTCCTGATGGTCGTTTTGCTCGAGTCCCGGAGGATGCAGAAACTCTTCTCATTCCGGTATTTTCTCTTCCTTGGCGAGATATCGTTTGCCATGTACCTCCTCCACTTCATCATCCTCGGGTCATTCACGAGCTTTGTGTTCTTGCAACTTTCGCCGATCATGCCGTACCAGTACGCCGCCGGATTATCATTCGTCGCATCTTTGCCGATTATCTTTCTTACCTCGTACCTCGTCTACAAATATGTCGACAGCAATGCCGTGAAATTCTCGCACACGCTTTACGAAAAACTCTTTCATCACGACTCAGCGTGAAGATTTCTCATCGCGGTCAAGGTTTGCCATTTTACTGTTCTGCCCTTCGGTGGGAAAAGAGGAGAGTCAATAATCCGGTGTCGTTTTGAAAAAAATATGAAAACAAGTTTTTGGTTCAGACCGGCGAGATTTTGGAAATGGTTCGCGTTCTATTATCCGGTATCAAAGGAGGGATGGATCGCGACGATCATCCTGCTTGCAATCGCGTTCGCAACATTTTTCTCGGCCGATGTCTCGTCTCATTCGATATCGGATACCCTGATCGGATTCGCTCCGTGGTTCATCATGATTGCGACAGCGTTCGATCTCCTGTGTTTCCGGTTCGGGGAGTATCCGAGCTGGTGGCGGAAGAAACCGGAAGGAAAGCGAGCAAGGAAGTGACGTGTGATATACTGGAGGCATAATCATTGAAGAAAAAATATGGCTATCACCAGGGACGGATTCATCGATGAGCTGAACCGTGATCTCGCGGACGAGTTCGGGGCGGCAGTGCAGTATGTCCAGCATGCGGCGACCGTGACGGGGCCGGAATACGACGCGATATCCAAGGAACTCATCGTCCACTCGAACGAGGAGATGTTGCACGCGGTGTCGCTTTCGAACATCATCTGCGACCTGGGCGGTATTCCGGGTATCGACGTGTCGGATCGGCACGTGTCGACCGATTCCAAAGAGATGCTCGAACAGGATCTCGCGGGCGAAGAGGGCGCTATCGCACGGTACAAGGAGCGTATCGCGCAGGCGGAAGCACTCGGCGAGTACGGTGTCCGTCGGTTGCTCGAGGATATCCTCATGATGGAAGAAGAGCATCGTCGGGACCTGCTTTCCTCGCTCGGCCGGTAGAGATTTTTAGGAAAGCCCGCCTCTTGTGAGAGACGGGCTTTTTGATTCCCTCACATCATCTTATGTCACGGTAACTGAATCGCTGTTATACTCAGTTACACGTAAATCTGAAATGAATAATTCATTCATACTCGATTCATCACTCATTCCAGTACTCGTTTTCCATTGCTCATATCGAAATATCTTCATGTGTTGCATATCGCTACCAGAGGAGTTCGCCCCGCGAATGCCGGGGCGAACTCCTGAACGTAACAGGGATGTAGTTCATTTGGTATAAGAGATTGCTTCCCTCCGTCTCCGCGAGTCCGCAAGCTGGCGGAGAAGCGGTCCAGGACTCTGGATTGCCACCCCAGCATACGCGGGGCAGGCTACCCGAGGACGGGCTCACAAAGACAGACGTATTTGATATGGTTTCAGTTGCTAACGTAACTGAGTATATATTCAGGAGTCCGTAGGGAATCGGACTCCTTCCATCGCAAAATATGTACAATACATCACGTTAATTTGATAGGCTCACGGTATATTCTCCGGACTGAATTTTTTGCGTCGACGATTGACAATATAAGACATACATGTAGAATGCTGGCAGATGTTTTTTACCAATCAATCGGAAAAGGAGGAATCATGAGTTTCAGCTTCAGTCCGGTTTTTGCGGTCCTCGCGACCGCTTCAACTATTCCCGCCGTCGAGTCGACGTTTCAGCTGCTCTATTGCCTTACCGTTCTCACTCTTTCTTTATATGTCTGTTTCGGCGTGGCGGATTGGAAAGACTACATAACACCAGAGAAAAGCGGAATCCTATTCTTGACATTGGCGGTATCGTATTTTCTGATCTCGACCTATCTTATAGTCTCCATGACTAAGGCGACGCACGGATAGGATGAGCGAGATTTGTTTCTTGTGCAGATCACGAGGATCATTTGCCTTCAGACATCCGGACGTTACGCTCCTGCTCACGAATCTGTGGTGAACGGAATTACTGATGGTTTTTTTATGAAGATGGATGCCTGCCTAACCGCGCCCTTAATCGGCCACAAAAAGCGGAACAACCTTCCGCTTTTTATTTTTTCTACCGACAGGAAACTTGTCGATACTCGCGGATTCTTGAGAATATATTGACACGAGGACGTATGCCTGTATACTGATTCGAAACGGTCTTTAACAACTGAAGGCAAACACGGGAGGAGGAAATGGAACAAGTGAAAGAAAACGTGGGATCCGATCTCGGCCGGTACGTCGAGGAACGTTTCGGGAATTTCCCGGCAAGCGCAAGAGACGAGATGATCGGCATCTATCGCGATGTCGAGGAACGGTTTCGGGTGCATCCCGGCGAGTGTTTCCTCTTGTGGAAACGGGAGACGTATTATCGTGACAAGCGAAATCCGAATATCGGTGAAGATCATGATACATGGCTCATCGGCAGGATCGAAGATCTGAGAGATGTCCCTGATTTTCAAGAGCCCGTAATCGGTTTCGTAGGCAACCGGTATTTCTTCGCCTCGCGAAAGAGTTATTGTCCGATTGGGGGTTCGGAACGGTTCCTTGAACAGCGACGAGAAGAGGTGGAAGGATTACTCCGGTCCGTTATTGATGCTTCCGTGCTCGGCCTGGCTTCCGTACAGGCGAATATCGTCAGACTCAGGAAAGATTTTGTCGTTCCGAAGCCGATGCCGAAAACGGAAATCCTTATCGGTGACTTCGCAATCGCGGCATGGATCGACAGTGATGAATACAAATCAGGCGGGAATTTGTTCAAGCTTCTCTATGATGCCGGCTGGATGCTTTCGGAGGAGTCGGAACGGTACCGGGAATGGCTCGAGGAACGACAGATGATCGCTGATTTTGAACGGTTGTATCGTGAGGCATATCCTCATATCGCTGCGGTTGCGGCATTGGTACGGGTGACCGACTATAATGAGTGCCTTCCGGAATTCAAAAGGAGGCTTCTCAATGACCTCGGGATTGAGAAGGTTTGAAGGTATTTCAGGGGAATCCGTATATCGGAGACCCCTGTTTTTTTATCGTTTCCTGACTTCCCTTTTTCCCCGGGACCAGTTACCATGGAATCGATATGAAACACCGTGATATCAACATCGTTTCGTGGAACGTGAACGGGCTCCGGGCCGCGGGGCGCAAGGGATTTTCGGAGTGGATCGGCAAAGGGGAATACGACATCGTTTGTCTCCAGGAAACCAAGTTGCAAAATGTCGACCAATTGCCTGACGAGCTCCAGGGGCCAGACGGGTATTTTTCATATTTCCACTGTGCGACCGAGCGTAAGGGATACAGCGGTACCGCGATCTATACCAAGGATGAGCCGCGTGTCGTGCGGACGCACTTCGGGGATGAGTCGCTCCTGTCGAAAGAGGGTCGTGTCATCGAGATGGAGTTTCCCGAATTCACTCTTCTGAATATCTACTTTCCGAACGGCGGGGCAAGTGAGGAGCGTCTCGATTTCAAATTGAAATTCTACGGCGAATTCCTCTTGCATGTATCAGCTCTCGTTTCGGAAGGGAAACGGGTCGTCTTTTGCGGGGACGTGAATACCGCACACAATGAGATCGATCTCGCAAGACCGAAGGAAAATGAGAAGCATACCGGGTTCCTCCGTATCGAGCGTGACTGGATGGACCGACTCGAGCCGACAGGATTCATTGATACGTTCCGAATGCTTCATCCGGAAACGGTCGCCTATACCTGGTGGGACATGAAGACGTGGGCGAGACAGCGCAATGTCGGTTGGAGGCTCGACTATTTCTTCGTGAGCGAGAATCTGAAGAACGCCGTCAAAGATGCGTTCGTCCTCTCCGATATCGAAGGTTCTGATCATTGCCCGGTCGGAGTGACACTCTCGGTCTGACAGTCTTGTTTTGAAAGATCATGAGCATTTTCCTATGAAGAGCAACCGAAACAAAAGCAAGATTCCTATCGACCCCGAGAAATGCCAGGTGTTTCTCATGCATTGCCCGGTCACCTTGCCACTTCAATTCGCCTCACATCCGTGGTTCGTCTGTAATGATCGTGGAGCCGTCTCGCGCTGGGAAGTGTTGGATCGGAAGAACGAGCACAATGAGTCATGGGGATATATACACCGGGATTATTTCCCGATCGAGAGCGGAATCGAGATCGTGCCACTCATGCGGAAGGAACCCTTGTGGAAAGGGGAACTCCTCGTGACGATCGAGGGTAATCAGGCTAAAAGGATGATCGACCTTCTCAAGAAGAGCCCGAATCAATACCCGTACCGGGATACGTATTCTTTGGTCGGCATTAACAGCAATACCTATGCACAGTGGGTGCTGGACCACTTCGATGATATCGATGTGAGCTTACCCATAAACAGTATCGGCACGCATGCGACCAAGCGGTCGATACGATTGCTCGGTAGGCGGTTGCAAGAGCGGGTGAGACAAGACAAAGAGCGAATGCGTAGACGATATGCGAGTCACGCACTAGTTGTCCGTATCCGAGCATTGGCCGACAGAATCGAAAAACTATGAAATCCGTTTCGAAACACAATCAGATTGTGCCTCTGCCGGATCGGATGCGGCCGCGGACGATCGCGGAATTTATGGGCCAATCGACGCTTGTCGGCGAAGGGACGTTCTTGCGCAAGGCGATAGCGTCGGATGCAGTGCCGTCGATTATCCTGTGGGGCCCTCCGGGCAGCGGCAAGACGACTCTGGCGACCATCATCGCGAGCGAGACGAAGGCCGAATTCCTGGCGCTCTCAGCGGTCACAAGCGGGATCAAGGAACTGCGCGATGTGATAAACGCCGCCGAGAAGTCACGCGCGGAAGGAAAACGAACGATCCTCTTTCTTGACGAGATCCACCGGTGGAACAAGTCACAGCAAGACGCCTTGTTGCCGCATGTGGAGCACGGGACGGTGACGCTTATCGGCGCGACGACCGAGAACCCGAGCTTTGAGGTGAATGCAGCGCTCCTGTCACGGGCTCGGGTGTTCATCCTGGAAAAATTGTCTGACGAGGCGATCGAGGAAATCGTACGAAAGGCGCTCGTCGATGCCGATCGCGGACTCGGAGGGCGCGGCATCGAGGTAAGCGACGAGGCGGTGGCGCTCATCGTACGCTTCGCCGAGGGAGACGCGCGTATGGCACTCGGCACGCTCGAGGCGGCCGCGTCCGAGTCGGCACAGATAGCCGGTGAGACGATCAAGGAGATCCTCCAACGTCCGAACCTGCTCTATGACAAGACCGGTGAGGAACACTACAATATCATCTCGGCTCTGCACAAGTCGCTTCGCGGGAGCGATGCGGATGCCGCGCTCTATTGGCTCGGGCGGATGCTCGAGTCGGGGGAAGACCCGCTTTATGTCGCGCGCCGGCTTGTGCGTTTCGCGTCCGAGGACGTGGGGCTGGCAAATTCGTTCGCGTTGCCGCAGGTCGTCTCGGCGTATCAGACGTGCCAGTATATCGGCATGCCCGAGTGTGAGCTTGCGCTTGCGCAAGCAGTCGTCTATCTCGCCAAGTCCAAGAAGTCGAACGCGCTCTACGTGGGGTACGGCAAGGTGAAAGACGATATCCGCGAACTGCCCAATGACCCGGTGCCGATCCATCTGCGCAATGCCTCGACGAAGCTCATGAAGGAAGTCGGCTATGGTAAGGGATACAAATATACTCCGGACTTCGAGAATCCCGAGGACGCTAAGCAGGACTTTCTGCCGGAGCGGCTCAAAGGTCGTCGGTACGTGAAATTCGGGGAAGAATGATTCCAGACAAATTTTTGATTTTTCAATTTTGTAATTTTTCGGATCGGAACGATTCGCGGATGTAATTCAGAGATCCTAGTAGGCTGATTTCTCCCTTTCATAAAGGGAGTACCGAGTCTGCGAGGGGAGGGATTTTTTATGAATCCATATGATCCAGCCATACGAACCATATCTGAAAAATAACTCCAGAAAGCTTCGAAAGAATATGACGGAAGCCGAAATCGTATTATGGAGTCGGATACGAAGAAATCAGGTGAATGGAGCAAGATTTTATCGACAAAAACCGATCGGAAAATACATAGTCGATTTTTATTGTCCTGCGAAAAAGTTGGTAATCGAGATCGATGGCGGGCAACATTATGAATCCGGGGAAATCATTCCGGAAGATCGAGAACGAACAGTATTTTTGGAAAGTCAGGGATTAAAAGTTATTCGTTTTACCAACACGGATATCATGCGAAATCTTGTTTCCGTGATTGATGTCATCGTCGAAGAGACGCGATAAGGGTGTTTCAGAAGTACAAAGGAATGATGACTAAATCCCTCCCCCGGAGTACCGGGTACTCCCTTTGCGAAAGGGAGAAGTTTTTGTCATGCTGTTTTCTGATCTCTGCTTTTGTCTCAGACATCGTGCCGATAAACGTGCTGACAGATAAACGTGCTGACCTTGACAAAAAATGAATTTTGACGGATTATAGTACGTTGTTTAATAATGAAATATTCCCTTATAACGCTTTCAAAACGGAGACGAAACAATGGAAACGATTGCGAGTGATTGGAGTGGGGATCTGACCATCGAGAATGCCGAACAGGTTGCGACCATATTGCGGGCATTGCTTGATGGAAAGAAATATACGCTTTCCTCTTCTCTTTTCGAGACAGAGAAGACAACAGGTCAGATGCTAAGGCTCGGAGAAAATGGATCGGGTATCGATGAAGTCGTCGAAGACAATTTCGCGTCCATACTCATCTGTATGCCGAAATCGGTATTAAATATAACGACGCATAAGCGGAATCAGGAAGATACGGAAGAATCATCACATTTTCGTTTTACGGAAAATGAGGTGACTATCGGTCGTGATTCACATTCTGGAATTCAATTCGATCTTGTGTTTACGGTCGAAGAAAATAACTGACCGTATTGCCATTATCATTTAAGAATAATCAAAGTTGTCCATCAGGGCAATTTAAAAACTCTCAAACAGGAGGAGAAATAATGAGCATGCCAAATAATTTGAGACTGAAACAAATCGTGAGACAGGGCGATATCGTCGGATTCTCGTACGCTTTGTCGAGACTATTACTCAATAAGCTTATCGAGTTGCGCGATAGTAATGCGTTGTATGAGGTTGAAAATGAGTACAAAAGACTTTCAGATTTTGGGAAACGAATCGTGTCGGAGTTAAACAGATTGATTCCGGATATGCATTTTGATGACCTAACTGGATTCGAAGAGAAAGATTCAGACAAGCTCATTCGAATATCATCCGAATACCTCGCTCTTTTCGAGGATTGAAGGAAAAATCTGTAATTCAATTCGACCCTGCTTTTGTAGGGTCGAATTTTTTATCCAAACTCAGTTACTTCCCCGATCCCTGTCTGATAAGGTCGGAATAATCCGGAACGTCTCCGAGAGCGCACGAGACGGCGGTGATGTCGCCATTCTGAGATCAACATGGGTCGGCGCGGCGTACATTCGGTTGTCCGTGAACGCTCGCTGTTGACGTATCCGGTCTGGGGATGGTAGCGTGGCAATAAGTTATTTCAAACCTACTAAATATCAGTACAGTGAGTAAAACACAGATGCGACACGTCATTTTTGCCTCAATCAAGGAGTACTATCGGCAGAATCCGGAATATAAGAAAAAATACGCGTTCAATCTCGACTGCCGGAACCATATACCGTTCAAGTGCTTTTTTGGCGAAAAGGATGACCAAATGAATGTCGTGAGTGGATCATTGCGCATGAAGGCGCATGTTTTGCCGGAAAAGGGAAAAAGCCATTTCGTCTGTCTGACGGTATTTCTCGATAGAGAAGGTAAATTGAAACGACTTGGTGCGTTCTTTTGTTGGATCTCAGCCGATTCCGAAGCTTAATGTTTGAGAACCTGCCGTCGCGACCCGTATTCGAGGTCGCTTTTTTATTGCCTAGAGCATGGATTTCCGGGTACAATCGACAGGAGGAAAATTCAGAATCGTTCTGATAATTTTTTTGTATGACCACGACATGTCCGCATCGATCATCATCAGACGGTTGAAGTCGGTCGGGACGCCAAAGAAGGCGAAGGTCCTCTTGGGGTTTTTCAAGACGGGCAAGGGACAGTATGGCGAAGGGGATGTCTTCCTCGGGGTGACCGTGCCCGAGCAGAGGAAGATCGCGAAGGAATTTTGGGAATTGCCGTTTGTGGAAATCGAGAAGTTGCTTGCAAGTCGGTATCACGAGGCGCGTCTGACTGGGCTGCTTATCCTGACGTATGCGTTTGAGAAGGCTGACGTGAGAAAGAAAAAGGAAATGTATGACTTCCTGCTCGCTCATCGATCCGCGATGAACAATTGGGACTTGGTCGACGTGATCGCGCCGAAGATTATCGGGGAGTATCTTTGGCATGCACACCCCTCAGTCCCGAAGCCGGGACAGCTCCCCTCCGAGAGGGGAGCAGGAATAAGAGGGAGTCAAAATGAACGAGAAACGATCTATCGTTTTGCGAAATCAGAGGATCTGTGGGAAAGGCGTATCGCGATCGTGTCGACCGCCACCTTCATCCGTGCCGGACAGTTCAGTGACACGCTTGCTATCTGCGAGACATTGCTCGACGACAAACATGATCTGATTCACAAGGCTACGGGGTGGATGCTTCGCGAGGTCGGCAAACGCGATGAATCCATCCTTCGCGCTTTTCTCGATACGCATGCCTCCCGTATGCCACGCACCATGCTTCGCTACGCGATCGAACGGTTGTCGGAGAGGGATCGGAAGCGGTATATGAATGTACAAAGAACGGAAGACTCTGATACTATTCAGAAAAGACCCGCCAAACCAGGTTTAGAAAGGGCGGTATGAAGCCGAAATTTGACTATTGACGGAAGAGGAGAAACGCGGTATACTCAGGGGTCGTTTTTTCACAACGAAACAAAGGAGTCTTTGACATGAACCTACTCATCTCTTTACCTGGGGAGATTTCCAAGACATTGGGAGTCTGGATCGAGAAGTCCCGCGTGAGGGCGCGGAGAGAAGCCTTGTTGCTGAAACTTGTGCAATGGAATGTTGATGAATTGCAGTATCAAATACAAACGGTCGGTATCCCGGAGCATCTGGATCTGCCGAACGCGCTCGAGACGGATATCAGCGATGAGGACAGACAACTCCATCTGAATGTGCAGAAAGCGATGGAAGATATTTCGGAGCTGAAGACTTCAAATCAAGGGCGCGTTTCCTTCGCGATTCTTCATTTCATATATAAGAGACTGGGAGACGTTCTTGCCACAAGAACCCTTCTTGAGATCCGAATGGAAGAAAAATCGAGGAAGCGTCTTTCCGCGGAAGATTATATCACTGCCGTCTTGGAGCCACGAATGGTATTGTTTGAAAGTCATCCGACGATCGGTCACGATGTGTCCGTATGGAGACATGTGATGGCTGACTTATGGGACAAAGAAGGGACGAGCGTGGACGTAAGACTCGAGGAGACCAAGAAATTTGTCAATAGAACGCGTTCTCGTATCGCGGACGTGAATTTCTATCGGGACTCCGTGCGAAAGATCCAACAGGAGCTTGCCAAAGAATTCCGGTGGGCTTCCAACCCTCGCCGTATGCCGGTCGGGAATGCGGTTGCGCCTCTTGTCGAGAAGTTCAATAGCCTTTCAAAAAAATGCGATGTGAAACGGATCGCGGAAGATGAGGATGCGGAACCCATCAAATACGGGGGCGTCTTCGAAAAGCTTCTGGAAATCATGGACAGGATCTGCAACGCGTACTGGAAGGTAGTAACATGAAGCATAAACGGGAAGAAGGAATCGAATCAAGATTCCTTCTCCCGTTTTTTATTTCTAACCAGATAATTCATTTCCGTACATCGATAGAGAAATGTCCTTGTTCCTGCTCCCGTAGAGACGGGGCATACCCCGTCTCTACACCTGAAACAATCTTGTAGAAACACTCCGTCGGGGCGCCTCCGTGCTTTGACAAACAGATGGGGTATGCTCCTTCTCGGCCTTGAGACGGAATCGAACTTCGAAGTGGCAAATAAGGAGAATCAAGTTCGTTTGATATAACCTCCCGTTTACTGTCAGTGATAGCGGCTTATATGAGCCTTTTTTTGTTTTATGTAAGCGATTTCTTGGAAAGTGCGCCGGAGTGTTGACACGGTATGGAGGAGTGGAGTAAAATGGCATTGAAGTACCAATAAGTGGGGAAGAGTGGTGAATCTATGTTCATCGGAGAATACTCGCACAGCATTGACCCGAAGCGGCGGCTCGCACTGCCGTCTAAGTTCCGCGGGGAACTCGGCAGCCGGGTAGTCGTCACTCGCGGTCTCGACCGTTCGCTCTTCGTGTATCCGATGAAGGTCTGGGAAGAGCTTGCGGAAAAGCTCGGTGCGATGCCGGTCGGTGAGTCTGGGAAGCGGAGTTTCGTTCGGTTGCAGCTTGCGGGCGCGACGGATGTGGAACTCGACAGTCAGGGTCGCGTACTGATCCCGGACTACCTCAAGGAATACGCCGGACTCGGGAAGAACGTCGTCGTCGTCGGACTCTTCAATCGTCTTGAGTTGTGGGATGAGACAACATGGAAGAGTTATAAAGAGGAAGCGGAAAAGAACGCGGGCGAGGTCGCGGAGGAATTGGGGAAGCTCGGGGTCTACTAGTAACTGACAACGTACAACTGACAACTTACAACGTCGATACTGTTTCGGTTGTGAGTGGTGAGTTGTCGGTTGTGGGTTGAGGTTATGACGAAACACATTCCGGTGCTGCTGAGAGAGGCAGTGGAAATCCTGAACCTTCAAAAAGGTGATGTGGCGGTGGATGCGACGCTCGGGGGCGGCGGGCACACGAGAGCGATACTCTCGAATGTGCTCCCCGGTGGGAGGGTAGTCGCGTTCGACGCCGACGAGAGGGCTGTCGGGCGTTTCCGGAAATCCGCGGAGTCGGATGCCGGACTTCGGGAAGCGATCAAGAAGGAATCGCTTGTCGTGGTCGGGGAGAACTTTTCCCGGATCAAGGAAACGCTCGAATCGCTCGGGATAGGCGAGATAGATGCGGTGTTGGCGGACTTCGGGTTCTCTTCGGATCAGATGGATGATCCGGAGCGTGGGTTTTCTTTCCGCTCGGACGGGCCGCTCGATATGCGGCTCGATGAACGGACGGAAACGACTGCGGCTGATATCGTGAACGGATGGAGCGATGAGGCTTTGGCAACATGCTTCCGGGATTATGGTGATGAGTCGAAGGCGTGGAAGATCGCGACTGCGATCGTGGCTCGGCGGAAGGAGCGTCCCTTTACTCGGGCCGCGGATCTGGCTGAGACGGTCTCGGGATGCTTCTCGGACGTGGAATGGCGAAAGATGAATATTCATCCGGCGACGAAAGTGTTTCAGGCGATACGAATAGAGGTGAACGGGGAATTGTCGGTTATCAAGACGTTCCTGTGGGAGGGGATGTCGGTGCTCCGGAAAGGCGGAAGGATGGCGGTTATCACGTTCCATTCCGGCGAAGATGCGCTGGTGAAGCGGACATTCGCGGAGATGACGAAAGGATGCGTGTGCCCGGCGGAATTTCCGAAGTGTGTCTGCGGGCGAACACCGCTCGCACGGACCCTTTCCCCGAAATTCATCATTCCGGGCGAGGCGGAAATCGCGACCAATCCGCGGGCACGGAGCGCAAAACTCCGGGTGGCGGAAAGACTTTGAATGAACAAAACTTACAACTGACAACTGGAAAAGGAAACAAGAGAGTCGTTAGGGTGGAAAAAACAAAAAACAAACAAAAAAAGAAACGATATGAAACGTGATTATCACATCGTGGAACCGCGGGTCGGAAGAGGGAGACCGTCCGCCTTTTCGGGCGCGGTACATCCGGCGGCGCTTGTCGCCTTGTTCGTCTTTTTCTTGTCGAGCATAGCCTATGTCTATGCGCTCAATCGTGGTGCTACCCAAGGGTATGCGGAACGGAAGATTGAGGCAGATATCACCCAGCTCAAGGAGGAGAATCGAAAACTGAAGATTTCTGAGGCACAAGTGCTGTCTCTTTCCCGTATCGAGGATTCCGTGAAGGGACAGTCGATGGATGCCGCGTCGAATCTGAAGACAGTCGGAGGACGGGGCGAGGTCGCACTCCGTTAAAGGAATACCGGTCGTGGTGTCGGAAGGAATCTGCTTGCGTATGACCACGAAAAAAACCATTTCCACACCGGCGCCGGCGGGGCGACGGGCTGGGCGCGGGACGCCGTCGTCGGGAAGGGTGAGAACCCTTCTCTCTTTTGTGTTTTTCATCGGTGTAGCCGTCACAGCGCGATTGGTATTGCTTCAGGTTATCGATACGGATAAGTGGAAGGCGGTCGCTGAGAATCAACAGTCCGTCTCGACAACCTTGATTCCCGATCGTGGCGAAATCTATTTCCGTGAGAAGGACTCGGTCTATCCGGCAGCCGTGAACCAGGAGTATCCGCTCTTGTACCTCGTGCCGCGCGAAGTGGCGAACGTGCCCGTAATGGCCGCATCGCTCTCAGGGATTATCGGGATACCGGCAGATGAGATCCAAGCGAAATGTCAGAACCTCGACAGTCAGTTCGTACCGATCAAGCACAAGTTGTCCGACGACGAGGCAACGAGGATAACCGGACTTGGTCTTCCTGGCGTATACTTGCAGAAGGAGAAAGACCGGTATTATCCCGGTGGAACTTTGGCTGCGCAGGTGATCGGATTTACGAGTCCTGGTGACCCCGGTAAAGGAGATGTCGGTCGGTACGGACTCGAATCATTTTTTGATGATGAACTGCGCGGGAAGCCGGGACAGGTCGACCAGATGCGCGATGCGGCGGGACGGTGGATCTCGACCGACGATCGGGTCATGGTGCCGGCGACGAAGGGACCAGATGTCGTCTTGACCATCGATCAGGTCATCCAGCACGAAGCGGAAACGGTTCTGCAGGATTCCGTGCAGAAGTTTGCCGGCGATGGGGGAAGTATTATCGTTATGGAGGCCGCCACGGGACGCATCTTGGCGATGGCGTCCAATCCGGGCTTCGATCCGAACGACTATGCCAAGGAGAACGATTATTCGCATTTCATGAATCCGACGGTGAGCATGAACTATGAACCGGGATCGACGATGAAGCCGATTACTATGGCCATCGGTATCGACGAGGGGAAGGTTGAACCGGACACGGCGTTTTCCGATCCCGGTGCCGTCACAATTTCCGGATACACGCTTCACAATGCGCAACAGAAGACCTACGGAAAGACCGACATGTATGGAGTGCTCGACAATTCCATCAATACGGGAGCCATCCATGTCGAGAGTCTGGTCGGGAATGCCAGGTTCGCGGAACGGTTGTCGCAGTTCGGATTCGGTACGAAGACGGCTGTTGATCTGCCGGCGGAACTCTCGGGAGACTTGCGGAATTTGTCCGATCCGAGGCGCGATATCCAGTTCTATACCGCGTCTTACGGTCAGGGTATCACGGCGACGCCGATACAGTTGATCGCCGCATACGAAGCATTGGCGAACAAAGGTGTCCTTATGAAGCCACAGATCGTGCAAAAATACGTGTATGAGGACGGGCGAGAGGAAATTATGCAACCGGAGACGATTCGTCGCGTCGTGAGAGAAGATACGGCGACGAAGATGGGACGGATGCTCGAGGATGTCGTCTTGCGCGGTCATGGGAAGCATGCAGCCGTGCCGGGATACCGGGTCGGTGGCAAGACGGGGACGGCCCAGGTCGCAAAACAGGGCGGTGGCGGATACCAGGACGGACTCTCCATCGGTTCCTTCGTCGGGTATGCGCCGATCGGTGATCCGAAGTTCGTCATGCTGACCAAAGTGGATAATCCGAAGAATGTGGAGTGGGCCGAATCGAGTGCTGCACCGATGTTCGGGGAAATGATGAAATTCCTGCTCGCCTATGCGAAAGTCGATCCGACTGAACCGATACCCGGGGCGAAATAGACCGATGAATAATGAATGATGAACATCGAGAAAGGAGCAAATCGTATTTCATGAATAATAATTGATTTATATAAGCCATGAAATAGAGAGATAGTCGATGTGGTGTCAATAATGGAGTATACTGTCCGAATGTGATTGATACGAATATGGACCGAAATGATGGGAAAAGTGGGAAACTGGTAGTGGCTGAAAGAGCACTCGCCTTCATGGCGGGTGCGGTGTTGCGTAAGTATAAACCGCTGGTGGTCGGTGTGACCGGGTCGGTTGGCAAGAGTTCTGCCAAGGAAGCAGTGGCATTGGTGCTTTCCGGTGCTCTGGAGGCGAGGAAAAGTGAAGGAAATTATAATAATGAGGTCGGCGTACCGCTCTCGGTATTGGGCGTGGGAATCGGCGGAAGTTCGACTGGCAGGTTCTTGTCGGCGATAGGCCGGTCCCTGTATCTATTGGCATTGCCGTCCCGCTTCTCCGAAGCACTCGTGCTTGAGCTCGGTGTCGATCGTCCCGGAGACATGTCAGCACTCTTGTCGATCGTCCCGGTGACTATCGGCGTGGTGACGACTATCGGCGAAAGTCACATCGAGTATTTCGGATCTATCGCCGCTATCGCCAAGGAGAAGGGGCGACTGATAGCATCGCTTCCACAGGATGGATTTGCGATCCTCAATGCCGATGATGAACGTGTGCTTGGGATGGGGAAGAAGTCAAAGGCTACCATTATCTCGTACGGATTTGTACCGAGCGCCACGGTACGCGCGGACAATGTTTTGTTGCAACATGCGGACGATGGTATCGGTTTCAGTTTCAAACTGAACTATGACGGCAAGTCGATACCGGTCCGGTTGCCGGGTATAATCGCTCGACATCACATCTCCGACGCACTCGCTGGTGCCGCAGTTGGTATCGCAGTCGGCATGAACCTGGTTGATATCGCGAAACGACTAGAGGCATTCGCGCCGCTTCCGGGCCGACTCCGCTTCCTGAACGGTCGCGACGGCATCGGACTCCTCGACGACACATACAATGCGTCGCCTTCGTCGGTTTCCGCGGCGCTCTCGACACTTGCCGAGATTCCCGCCCGGCGCAAGGTCGTCGTGCTCGGTGATATGCTCGAGCTCGGCGCGCTTTCCGAAGAAGGGCACCGTGGTCTCGCGGATGGTATCTTCTCGGCCGGAACGGAACTCGCGATCCTCGTCGGGCAGCACATGCGTTCACTTGCCGAAGAGCTGCTCGTACGCGGGATGAGTCGCGGAAACGTGCTGTCGCTTCCGGATCCGGATTCGGCTTCGTCGATCATGAGGGATCTGATTCATGAAGGAGACCTCGTCTTGGTCAAGGGATCGCAGGGACTCCGGATGGAGAAAGTCTCGGAATCCCTCTTGCGGAGCGCGGAAGACGCGCGAACCTTCCTTTGTCGACAATCGCCGGCCTGGCGTTCCAAGCCGTTTACCCCACCCTCAGAGTGGGGAGAGGATATCTGATACCGACTTTATACCTAATTATACTCAGTTACACTTAAATCTGAAATGAATAATTCATTCATACTCGATTCATCACTCATTCCAGTACTCGTTTTCCATTTCTCATATCGAAATATCTTCATTTTGT
>CAITOC010000054.1 GCA_903893925.1 Candidatus Moraniibacteriota bacterium | reverse complement strand
TTTTAACGCGGGACGTTTGCCGATCAAGCTTCACTACGGCATGGCGATCGGACAGATCGCCTTCGAGCCGCTCTCGTCGCCGTGTGAACGCCCGTACGGCTCCAAGGGCCTCAACTCCAAGTACTTCGGCGACAAGAAGCCCGTCGCATCCAAGATGTATCTCAATTTTGAAAAGTCCAAGAAAAAGGGAGGCAAATAGCCTTCCTTTTTTGTGTGTTGAAATTGAGGCGAATAATAGCCGCATCTTTACATGTCATTGTGAAGATGCAAAAATATAAGTACGATGGTTTTTTCTTCTTGAAACAACTCGTATGATTCCAATTGAAAAAGAAAAGCGTGATGGACAGGCGTCCATTGAAGCGGGAAAGAAGGTTTCGGTGTTTATAGATGCCTCGAATCTTTGGCAGGTACAGAAAGCGAAAGGGAAGATGTTCGATTATGAGAAATTAAAACGGTTCTTATACGTTCTCTTCGCTACCAAGGAAGTACGGATTTTTTATTACGCCGCCTATCCCGAGGACGGGACTCGTGGATATGGTACCGACGGGAAACATAAATTCTTCACTTTCCTCAAGAAAGGACTCGGATTCATTGTGCGGAAAAAACCATTGAAGAGGATCGTGATACACAGTGAATTGGGCGATTCCATACAAGAGAAGGGAAACATGGATGTGGAAATGACGATTGATGCCGTGTATCACTCTGCAAAATATGATACCGCCGTTTTCTTTACCGGGGATTCGGATTTTCTCGCGCTGATAACCCACCTCAAGGGTGAGGGTAAAAAAGTGTATATTTTTTCCTCGAAGAATAACGTCTCTCAAGAACTTCGGACCGGTGGGGACGGCTATTTTGATGTGCTTGGAATACAGGATGATATCTGGGGACGGGAAATATTGAACCGGAAGAAAAATAGTGTGGAATAAAAAGAAACAGCCCTCCGCGAGGAGGACTGCCCTTGGATGTAGTACCCTATCAGTTATGGCTAACCGATAGATGGCTACAGTATAGGGCTTGACGGAGAAAAAGTCAAGTCAATGCGAGCGAAGAAATAATTGGCTGATATGAGCCTAAGAACGAATGAAAAGGCTTGGAAATACGTAATATATGAGCTTTGAGGATTGTGGGGATAGTTCCGATACGACGCGAAACACTTCATCCGGTGAAGGTATCGTGTCGGCCGAAGATACGGTTTCGGAAGTCCCGGAATCGCGGCATGCGGGAACGGAAAAAGGGTCAGGTACAATTCCTGAAGTGACACCTATCCTATGAAACTCATACGCGCGACGGAAAATGACACTGCGGTGCTGCTTGCGATCGAGGAGACCGCGAAAGATTTGATCGTGTATAGCTGGGGGTTTACCGACTCGGAGTTTTTGGAATGGATCAATACCGATATCGTCTACCTGATCGAGGAGGACGGGGTTATGGTCGGGGATATTTCATACGTAGTGAAGGACAATGACTATGCTTATATCAGTGGACTCGTTATAAAGCCGGAGTTCCAACGACGGGGGTTGGCTAGGAAAGCGATGACTCTACTCATGGAAGAACTGAACGATTTTCGTCGGCTGGGTCTTGATGTCCACCCAGACAATCATGCGGTGAAGCTGTATGAATCGCTCGGCTTCGTCGCCACGGAGCGTAAGGAGAACTTCTATGGCGACGGCCAGCCCCGGATCATCATGGTGAAAGAATAGTGGCGCGTCGAAAGTATCAACCAACCTCATGGAACAGAAAACGCTTGAAGCCCTGGAATGGATCGCCGGTATGCTTGACGACCATCATATCCCGTACCGGATAGGGGGCGGATTGGCGACGCATATCTATGGCTCCGGTCGGCCGGTGAACGATATCGACATCTCGCTTTCCGGGAACTATTTTCCGGTCATCGTCCCGCTCGGGCAGGAATTGATCGTCGCGGGGCCGAAACACTATCTGACCGGGAAGTGGGACTGCACGACACTCTCCCTCTCGTATCACGGGCAGGATATTGATCTGACGGACGCGGACACCTTGTTGATGCGGGACAAGGATGATACGAAGTGGATCCGAAACAGGGAAATATATGGAAAGTGGCCGGATGTAAGGAGGTCGGTTGACGGCGTCCGTGTGACGCTGATGCATCCGCGGGTATTGCTCGAATACAAGGAACACCTTTCGGGCGAGCATCAGGAGTACGATAGGAAATTCCTGGAAGCATATATCAAAACCATTTGATAGTGTTTCGTAATCTTCATCATCCAAAAGGTGCATCAGCAGTCCAATAGGGAGTCCCGAAAAAGAACGGGGTCCAGGACATTTTTTCGAAACTTGAAATCTTATAATAATGAGGCTTATCAGAGCCTTATTTTTTTGATACAGAGGGGAATTTGATGCAAATAACCGCTTGGAATGTCGTTTGCAACCTTCGCTTGCCCTCATCTGCTCCGGTAGTATGCATGTCTCAGAAAGCGTGATTTGGCTGCGACAAGCTCTTGAAAAAGAGTGAGACTGAGGCGGCGTTGCTGGCGAGGCATTTTCATGCGAAAATGGAGAGCCGGGATCGTGAAATACCAAACCTATGCCCAAGATTTTTCTCTACGACGAATACGGACCCGAGGACGTGGCGATGATGCAGGCCTTGTATTCGCGCAGTGCCGAAAGCGTCGAAAAACACGTCGCCAAGGTCAGGGAGACCGGTTCGGGCAAATTCATGGAACGGTTTTATGTGGGATACGGACACCTGTCGATCGCGGACTGCGGAAGCACGACGATCTTCATCGAAGGGGTCAGCATGCTGTGTGCCAAAGCGATCCAGGATTGGGCGCTCTACAGTGGACAAGAAACCAGCACGCGCTATATCGATATGAGCAAGCAGCCGATCGAGGATCCGATCGGGACAGTCGCATCCAAGGACATCATCCGGAAATGGCACGAATTTTATGTATCGTCGGGGCTGGCGGTGGAGGAGCATCTCCGGGCGAAGTATCCGAAAAAAGACGACGCGGACGAAATAGTCTACGGCAAGGCCATCAAGGCACGCTCTTTCGACATCCTGCGCGGATTCTTGCCGGCGGGGACGACGACCCAATTGTCGTGGCATACGAACTTGCGTCAGGCCTGGGACAAGCTGTCGCTCATGCGTCATCACCCGCTCGCGGAAGTGCGCGAAGCGGCGGAAGGAATGCTCGCAACACTTTCGGAGCGATATCCGAACAGCTTCAGTCACAAACGGTATCCGGATCAAGAGGCGTATCGCAAGGATATTCTCGCGAAGCATACGTATTTCGCACCGGAGTCGTTTCCTGAGGAATTTTCCGCGACGACGACCATCGAACCGTCCGCACTGGCACCCTATCGCGATATCCTGGAGGAGCGTCCGATGAAGACCAACCTCCCGTCGTACCTGCGTGCGCTCGGCACCTTCAGTTTCGATTTTCTGCTCGACTTCGGGTCGTACCGTGATTTGCAGCGCCACCGCGCCGCCATCCATCAGATGCCACTCCTTACGACACGGTACGGAGTCCATCCATGGTATCTTAAGCAGTTGCCGGATGAGCTTCGGATGGTGGCCGAAGCGCTCATCGACGAACAGATGACGGCGATCGATGCAATCGATGCCTCGCCCGAAGACAGACAATACCTCATCGCGATGGGATTTCAAGTACCGGTTCGTTTTGCTCTCGATCTGCCCGGTCTCGTCTACTTCGTCGAACTGCGAAGTGGCAAGACGGTGCACCCGACGATTCGGCCGATCGCGCAACGTATGGCCGACGAGGTCGCGAAACGGTTTCCGGAAGTGGCGCTTCATATCGATCGTGATCCGGATGATTGGGACGTGAGACGGGGATTGCAGGACATTTCGGTCAAATGACAACTAACAACTAATAACTTACAACTTACAACTTACAACTGACAACTGACAACTTACAACTAACAACTTATAACTAACAACTAACAACTAACAACTTACAACGGGAACGGGAACGGAGAGTGGGAGCATTGAACAGGGAACATGGAACAGGGAGCGGAAACAATGCAACAATTCAGTAATATAACAATGTAATCTAAAAAATATGGGCAAGATTATCATCGGGATAGCTGGCGAGATCGCGTCTGGCAAGGATACGGTGGCGCACTATCTCGTGAACCGATATGAGGCAAAACTGTTCATGTTCTCGGACCCGCTCCGTGATATCCTCAATCGACTGCATTTGGCGCAGAATCGGGAGAATCTGACGAAGATTTCGGGAGCGCTCCGGACTACGTTCGGGGACAATATCCTTTCGCATAGTATCGCCAATGACGCTATAAAAGACGAATCCAAGCTTGTCGTTATCGATGGTGTCCGTCGACAATCCGATATCGAAGCGGCGAAGGGCTTTCCGGAGTTCTCAATCATCTATGTCGAGGCATCCATGGAAACCCGGTATGGTCGGATCGTGAAACGGCATCAGAACGCCGACGACGATACCAAGACCTTCGAGGATTTCAAGAAGGATCATCTGCTCGAGACGGAGGTCGGCATCCCGGCGCTCAAGGCGGATGCGGGGTATGTCATCGATAACGAAGGCAGCCTGGAGGAGCTGTATGCCCAGACCGATCTTATCGTCGCGAAGATGCGAGAGGAAGCTTTGGAACGTGTCGTGTAATACTATGAAGAACAAGAAAAAAGGACTGTTTATTGTCTTCGAGGGACTCGACGGTTCCGGTCAGGGGACGCAGATGGCTTTGCTGGAGCGGTATTTGCGATCGAAAAAGGAGAAGACTTATATCACGTCAGAGCCGTCACATAATTTGATCGGTGGGCTGATCCGCTCCTTACTTCGCGCGCATTGGAAGATGAGCAATACCGGTATACAGCTTCTGTATTGCGCGGATCGGGCGCATCATCTGGAAGCCGAGATCGAACCCGTGGTCGCAAAAGGGTGTCATGTGATCTGTGGACGATATCGTTTTTCCACCATGGCGTTCGGATCGATCAATAACGACGTGAAATGGCTCGAGACGCTGAACGAGAAATTTCCCGATCCGGACGTGACGATATTCCTTGATGTCCCACCCAAGGAATGTCTCCGACGCATCCATGTCGGTCGTCCGTTGTCCGAGCTCTTCGAGACGGAGAAGAAACTGAAGAAAGTGTATGCGACGTATAAAAAGCTTCTGCAGGACGCGAAATACAAGAATGTCCATTCCGTGAACGGGAGCCGTCCGGCTGACGAGGTCGCGAAAGACATCGCCGAGATCATCGAAAAATACGTGTAATATCAAGCCAAGAAGATCTTTTCTCCGTGCAAAAAGGACACAAAAGGGACTGAGTCCCAACCTGAGGACTGAGTCTTCACGAAAGACGTTTCGTCGAAGGTTGAGCCTTCACTACAGTCGAGCGATGATATCGAAACAAATTCAATACAGCCTATGAGCATAGACGTGAAAAAACTTGATCCGAAGGCGAAGCTTCCGGTGCGGGCGCATGAGGGCGACGCCGGGCTCGACTTGCACGCGCTCGAAGGCTGCATGATCGCTCCGGGCGAGCGGAAGTCCGTCGGGACGGGTATCGCGATCGCGGTCCCGTATGGCCACGTCGGATTGATCCTGGATCGTTCGGGACTCGCGGCGAAGCACGGGATCACTACGCTCGGCGGGGTCATCGACTCGGCATATCGTGGGGAATGGATCGTTATCATGTTCAATACCTCCGACACGGCATACGAAGTCGCGGCGGGCGAACGGATCGCCCAGATCCTCGTCATTCCGATCGCGCTTCCGGATGTTTGCGAAGTGTCCGAACTCGATGCTACCATACGGGGAGAAGGCCGGTTCGGAAGTACGGGGAGGACATGAGTAGAACTGACAACTGACAACTCACAACGGATAACGGATGATACGTAGCGAGAAAAAAGAATCGGTGACCATTTTTCATGGAGACAGGTAATGGAGCGATGAAACGATATAACAGTGTGGCAATGAAACAATGAAGCGTATGAAACTTATTCCCGTCATCGGCATGGAAGTGCATGTGGAGCTCAAGACGAAGTCCAAGATGTTTTGTGCGTGCGCGAACGGTCTCGGACTCGAATCCGAGCCGAATATCCATATCTGTCCGGTCTGCACGGCGCAGCCGGGAGCACTTCCGACGCCGAACCGACAGGCGATCGAATCCGTCCAGCGTGCGGGGCTCGCGCTCGGATGCGTGCTCGCGACGCATTCGAAATTCGATCGAAAAAATTATTTCTATCCGGATCTGCCGAAGGGGTATCAGATCTCCCAGTATGACGAGCCGTTCTGCGGGAAAGGGGAGCTTGAGATCCGCGAGGGCAAGACGGTCGGCATTACCCGCATCCACATGGAAGAGGATACCGGCAAGCTCACGCATCCAAGCGGGTCCGATTATACGCTCGTCGACCTCAACCGCGCGGGTGTGCCACTTATGGAGCTCGTGACGGAACCGGATATCGAATCGTCTGCCGATGCCCGGCTGTTCTGTCAGAAGCTCCGGCAGATTTTCCGGTACCTCGATATTTCCGACGCGGACATGGAACGGGGACAGATGCGATGCGAAGTGAATATCTCGCTTCACAAGGAAGGCGAGGAAAAACTTTCCGGCACCAAAGTCGAAGTCAAGAATATCAATTCGTTCAAGGCAGTCGAGAAATCGATCGAGTTTGAAATCCGTCGACAGACGGAGGCACTCGAATCCGGTGAGGTGATCGTACAGGAGACGCGCGGGTGGGACGAGAACAAGCAAGGGACCGTCTCACAGCGCAAGAAGGAATCGGCACATGACTATCGCTATTTCCCCGAGCCGGATATCCCGCCGTTCCGGTTCACCGAGGCGCAGTTCGATGCGCTCCGACTCACTATTCCCGAATTGCCGGCAGCCAAGGAGAAACGATTCACTCATCAGTACGGGCTTTCGGACGAAGCGGTAACGGTCATCACGGCCGAGAAGCCGACGGCGGAGTATTTCGAGTCGGTCGTAACCGAGATCGAAGCAAAGAAAAAATCCGGTGAGCTTGAGGCCGAGACGGACAAGGCAATTCGTTTGGCGGCCAATTATCTTGTCACCGAACTGCGCAAGCGCCTCGCGGACATGGACAGGACCGTCGAGACATCCGGTATCACGCCGGAGAATTACGCCGAGTTCATAGCCATTCTTGCCGACGGCAAGATCAACTCGAGTGCGGCACAGACGGTGCTCGCCGAGATGCTCCAGGGTGGGGACAATGATCCGTCGCATATCATCGAGCGGCTCAACCTCGGACAGGTAAGTGACACCGGGGAGCTTGAGGGTATCGTCGAAACCGTCCTTGCTATGAATGCCAAGTCCGTCGAGGATTTTCGTGCTGGCAAACAGAACGCTTTTCAATTCCTCATCGGTCAGATTATGAAGGAGACCAAAGGTAAGGCGAATCCGAAAATGGCCAGTGAAATTCTTCAGAAAAAACTAAAAAGTGAGTAGCGTTTTTTCTCGTAGAGACGGAGCATCCTCCGTCTCTACAAGATTTTTTTTAAAACGTCATCTTTGCTATTGCAATTGTCGATTCGGAGTCGAAAGAGGGGGGTGTTTCGGAGCATTGACGTATCTCTGTTAATGCGGTACTTTGACCATATCAAGTTCGTATTCGAAACTTAACAGGAGAGGGAAATGGCTGAAAATTGTCATAATACGGGAAGAAACGCATCGGTATCGCTTAATTTTAACGCTCCCGGTCTTACGGAAGAAGAAAGACAGGAAAGATTGAAAACCGCTTTCGATAAATATTTCTTTTTTGGAACGCGGGAAGAGATGCTTCGCGAGACCGGCGGATGGGATTTCGACGGATTCAGGGATATCGATTTCCTGATTCGATCCCTTCAGAAACGGCCCCCAAAACCTTATTGAAGGTACGTTTCTTACTATGAAAAGTTTGGCAAAATAAAGACAGCGCAAGGGAACTTGGCTGTCTTTTTTTATTTCTTCTCCATATCGCGGACCTGGCGGAGGAGTTCCTCGAGTGCCGCTTCCATCTTGGCGAGACGCGCGAGGTCCTCGGTGCGTTCGATGCTGTCTTCCTGGTCGTCCTTTTCGATCTCTTCGGAGATCACATCGACATCCTCGCTTATCTCATCGACGTCCTCACTGATTTCCTTGACGTCTTCTTGGATGATGTCGATATCCTTGGAAATCTCTTCTACGTCCTCGGAAATGTCCCCGACGTCCTCGCGCACTTCTTCGATATGTTTCGCCTGCCGATTCACGGACATCTGGATGAAGATGGAGAGGTAGATCGCCTCGAGCGAGACCGCGGTCGTGAGGATAAGCATGATCTGGTCGAAGGTGAATCCGAAGAACTGCAATCCGAAAATCACCACGAAAAAAATCGTGTGAACGATGAGCGAAGGGACCGATCCGACGGTATGAATCGCCCCGAAAGCAAGCTCCTCGATAGGGCTCGTCCCGGATTCGGATATTTTAGGCATTCCTTTTTTTGGACTCATAAGTGCGTCATTAATAGTATAATACCGCGGTTTGTGGCCGTTGGAAAGGTCAACGTGAGAAACGGCGCTTCGCATTGTGTTTTCGAAAATGCAACATATAGCGTGCCAAGGTGAATCTTCACTATGATATACTGTCAATATGAGTGATACCCGGCCATTGGCGGATATTTTCGGTTTCCCGATACGGGCGGTCGTGTTCGATATGGACGGGGTCATCGTCGATTCGGAACGGCTGCATCTTCTCGCGGATGCGGAAACGTTCGAACGACACGGCATCATGGTTCCGAAAGAAGCCTGGAACGATATTTTCGGAATGAAATCCGATGATGG
>CAITOC010000053.1 GCA_903893925.1 Candidatus Moraniibacteriota bacterium | reverse complement strand
GTTAAGCTTCGACTCATCAGTATGTTCGTGGCACGACAATGCCCGCTTGTCGATCTCGTGCCGATCGAGCAATCGCCGGGTTACACGCGTATCCTCGGCAAGCACCGCATCACACTCCTTGAGCGTACGGAGCGCCCGGAGCGTGATATCTTCCATATTCCCTATCGGTGTCGCGACAAGGTAGAGGGTTCCCATATTCATTCAGTCAGTATAACAATCTCGGTTATTCGTTGTAAGTTGTGAGTTGTCAGTTCTTGAACTTCAGATCCAGCATTTTCTCGAGCTTCGCCTTCTGCCTGGCATCCTGCGGACCAACAATGGCGAGATTCAGTTTGTCATTGCGGAAAAGATCCTGTGCGACACGGAGTACGTCATCAGCCGTCACACGCTCTATCGCACGGACCTTGTCCTTGGGCAATACGATCTCGCCGCGAAGCACTTCCTGTGACACGAGGTATTCAATCACTTCATCGGATCCTTCCAATCCCATCGCGAGTCCTCCCTTGATATATTCCTTCGCCTTGCGAAGTTCATCCTTGCCGACTTTCTCGGTCGCGATCTTCCGGTACTCGTCGAGGATGACCGAAATCGCCTTCTCGAGGTTCCCATGCTCGACACCGCACTGCGTCGCGATATACCCGGCATCATGAAATGAATCCACGCTGGTACGGACCATATAGGCCAGACCGCGCCGCTCCCGCACCTCGATAAAGAGCCTGCTCGACATCCCGCCGCCGAGGATCACCGAAAGGATCCCGAGTGCGAACCGGTCGGGGTGATACATATCGTATCCGCGGACCCCGAGGAGAAAGTGTGTCTGATCGGTCTTCTTCTTACGTATGAACACGCCCGGAACCGATTGCTTGTCGGATACCTTACGAAATTCAGGTCGCACGCCGGCATTCACCACTTCGAAACGTTTCTCCACTTCGTGCTTAAGCTTTTTCGGATCGATATTGCCCGCGACACCGACGACCACATTGCCACCGACATACCCGCGCTCCATATACTTCACGAAATCGCGACGATTGAACGCCTTGATATTCTCCTTCGGTCCGGCGATACTCCATCCGAGCGGAGTATCACCATAAAGACTTTCTTCCCAGATGTCACCGACCTTTCGCGACGGCATATCCTCGTACATGTTGATCTCCTGGATGATCGTCCCCCGCTCGCGTTCGATCTCCTCCTGATCAATCTTGGCATTGAGGAACATATCGGAAACCACGTCGAGTGCCGTCTCCCAGTGATGTGCCTCCACCTTGGCATAGTAACCGGTATATTCCTTGCCCGTGAACGCGTTGTAGTCGGCACCGATCGAATCGAGTTCCTTCGAAATATCGATCGCAGTCGGCCGCTTCTCCGTCCCCTTGAACATCATATGCTCCAGGAAGTGTGCGATGCCGTTCTCCTTGCGCGATTCGAAGCGTGACCCGACACCCGTCATGACCAAGACCGTCACTGTCCCCGTCTCCGTCATCGGGGCGAGGATTACCCGCAATCCATTCTCCAGGGTAAGTTTCTTGTACTTCATAGCGGTGCGGAATTAGAAATAAGGAATAAGGAATAATGAATGGGAACGGGAAACACTTCATCTTGGCACAATCACATCATGACCGCAAGGTTAATCCGATATTATTTCAGTTTCTTCTTACTAACAGCGTCCTTGAAATTCTTCCGCGTCACCACCGATCGTCCGAGTCGTTTCTCGAGCTGCTTCCTCGCCCCACCAGCGATCGCCCCACCCGCCTTCGCGTCGCTTTTCAATTTCCGGACG
>CAITOC010000052.1 GCA_903893925.1 Candidatus Moraniibacteriota bacterium | reverse complement strand
GGGAGGGATTTTTGTTTATAAATTGCCATACTGTCATATGAATAGGCGTGAATCGATACAATTGAATGAAAATTCACCCGCTTCATTTGAGATGATGAAGATTCCTGAGATAACCTCAGCGGTCGAATGGGGTGCCCAGCTTTTTTCGCTTTTATTGGCGATAGAGAATTCAGGAACGGACGTGTCTGATGATTCGTTGGCCCGTGAACGGGTGAAAATCTTGGAGACCCGTCCGAATGTCTCGGAAATATTGAATGGGTTGAATGAAATCATTGCACTCGGTGCGGATGAGGAGTCTTTGTATAATCTCGCCCTTGCATACGGTCATCCGGAAAGAATGGACGACGCGATTCTTTTCGAGGAAAAAAATAAGCCTAACATACCCGATCCGTTCGAGCTCGGACGACAGTTTCTTGCCCTGTTGAAGTCTTTTGATGAGGAGTTTTCCGAAACTGCCGAAGCAAAGAAAATACATGATGTATTGGATTCGGATGTGGCTGAGCGCCTGAAAAGAGCGAAGGAGACGGGAAGGCGGATAGGGAAACTCATCGGTTTTTTCATGCCTGATTCCGCGACTACGCACATACGGAAGGTGAATTTTGTCCCGACTGACCCGACGAAAAGGAAAGATACCGGGAGATCGTTTGAGTTCGGAGAGGAACAGATCATACTTTCCCACATCGATAATGCCGCAAATCAGGATCATGAGTTCTTGCACGGTGTCATAAATCCTATCGTTGAAAAGCTGTCCGCGGGACTGACTGAAGATCAAAAGGGAAGAATATCCGAATTGGCAAGCGAGAATCTGAAGAAGGATTACGGTGAGGAATGGTATAGCCTGCTGTGCGAAGAACTTATTCGGACGTATAAGGAACACTTTGAAGCCGGGACAGTGGAACAAGATTATGAGGAGTTCTCTCAGCGAGTTATTTCATTGGAAGATGAGACCTTTCATGAGTATTACTCCAATAATCCCGGTTTTCATGATGCGTGTGTGAAAATCGGTATATCGACAGTCGGGGACTTACGGAAAAATGCCCGGGAATATTTCAATTTTCGTGAGCGTTCCAGACGGAGTCGTTTGGGCGATTTGATCCTTACCGTGTATGAAGAATATTCGAGCCGCCAGGACAAGCGGGAGGTGAATTTCGAGCGGTTCTTGCTGGAGCATTTCTCGGAATATTTGGTGCATTGTGATGAAGAAAAATGGAGAAGAGGAAGGGGTGAAGAGGGGGTAATGGGAGCAAAGGGGTTGGAATAAAAGGGAGAAAAAAGGGGGGGTAAGGGGATGGGAAAGAGAAAAAGGGTTGGGAATTGAAACGAGATATGTAGGGAGAGAGAGAAAAAATGAACGAAATGGTATATATAGATTATGATCAAACCGGAAAGAAAACCGTATGGGTATCGGGAGTTGCTTGCCTACAAGAAGGCCGAGGAATTGCAGTATGCCTGTACGGAATTGACACATACGTTTCCGAGAGCGAAGACCCTGATCGCACTTGCTGACCAGATGGATCGGTCGGCACGGTCGGTGAAGCAGAATATAGTCGAGGGTTGGAAACGGAACACGACGAAGGAGTATTATGATTTTCTCGGATTTTCGATCGGGGCGAATACGGAGCTGGAGGAAGACTGCGATGATATCTGGAAGGGTATGTATCCTGAGCTATTGAGAGAAAAGGGTGTAATGGGAGAAAGGGGAGTAAAGGGAGTTGAAGAAAGAAACTTGGAACAAAAGGGTGAAATGGGAGTTGAAGAAAAGGGAATAAGGGGACAAGAGGAACGGGGAGGGTTCGATATTGAGAAACTGAAATTCTATCCGTTGGACCCGGGACTGCCGAGGGTGGTACGATTGAAGTTGCGGTGCAAGGAACTGAACTATCTTCTCGACCGGTTGCAGAAATCTCTGCTTGAAAAAATGAAAGAAGAGGAGACCCTTCCATATAAGGACAAACGGTTTCTAGCAAAGGATGAAAAACGAAAGGAAGAAAATTTTGATGAGAAAATACGCCGTGAATATGGATTGAAGCGTCTTGAAAACGGACAGGTCGTGAAAGACAATGAATTATAAAAATATCAATATTTCCATTTCGCTCATTATCCCCGTACACCCCTTACGCCCTTTCCCCCCATTAACCCCATTTGTCTTATGTCATTCAAGAAAATAGACTCGAAATCCGATTTCCCGAAGATGGAGGAAGAGATTCTCGCGTATTGGGACGCGAACGACATCTTCAAAAAGTCCGTCGAGAAGGATGCGCCGAAGGGTGACTTCGTGTTTTACGAAGGTCCGCCGACGGCCAATGGCAAACCGGGACTGCATCACGTGCTCGCCCGGTCGTTCAAGGACGCCATCCCGCGCTACAAGACGATGAAGGGGTATCGGGTGAATCGCAAGGCCGGATGGGACACACACGGACTCCCGGTCGAGTTGCAGGTGGAGAAGGCACTCGGACTTCGCAACAAGCAGGATATCGAGAATATCGTGCCGGGTGATGCGCGGGCGAGCGTTATCGAGTTCAACAGGAAATGCAAGGAATCGGTATGGGAATATCGCGACCTCTGGGAGAAGCTCACGAAGCGGATGGGGTATTGGGTAGATATGGAACATCCGTATGTCACCTATGAGGACAGCTATATCGAATCGGTCTGGTGGCAGTTCGCGCAGATTGCGGGACTCAAGGATGAGACTGGCGAGTCACTTCTTTATCGCGGTCACAAGGTCGTGCCGTATTGCTATCGATGCGGGACAGCGCTTTCGTCGCACGAGGTCGCACAGGGGTACAAGGAAGTGAAGGATAATTCGGTCTATGTGAAGTTCAAGGTGAAGCCGGGACAGAAGATCTGTGATTTCGTTACGGACGATAATACCTATCTTATTGCTTGGACAACAACGCCATGGACGCTTCCGGGGAATGTGGCCTTAGCTGTAAATACTGAAATCGAATATGTATTGATACACAAGGAAGGTGAAGGCGGATCTTTCACTGTGACAGGAAAGGATCATGAAGCGAAATCTCACTTTTCTGCTGGATCATATATCCTTGCAAAGGAAATTTTTTGGCGGAATATGAATTCAAATGCAGGTCTTTCGGTGAGCCTGCTTGTTGGCGAAAATGCCGCCGAAAACGACCGTGAGATTATCGGTGGTATAACGTGTGATGAATTTCTGGTGAAGCATGGAATATCCGTGCTGAGCGGTTCTGATTTAGTGGGAAAATATTATGAGCCATTATTCGCGGTCTCAGAAAATATTTTGGGTTTCATATGTAAAGTCGTCTCTGATGAGGTTGATGGCAATCATTTCATAACGACCGATACGGGAACGGGCATTGTTCATATCGCGCCGGCGTTCGGAGAGGACGATGCGAATGTCGCGCGGGAAAACGAACTCCCGACGTTGCATACGGTCGATCTTGAGGGGAAGATGAAGGAGGGGTTTCCGGGTGCCGGAATTCCGGTCAAGAAACTCAATGACAAGAATCGCAGTGCGGTCGATGATCTTATTATCGCGGATTTGACTGAGCGCGGGCTTCTTTTCAAAGAAGAGTCATACGCACATGAGTACCCGCATTGCTGGCGATGCGAGACACCGCTCATTTATTATGCGAAGCCGTCGTGGTTCATTGGGATGAGCACGGTCCGCGAGGAACTTGTGAACAATGCCGAGGCGATATCGTGGGTACCGGAGCATATCAAGGAAGGTCGCTTTGGGGAGTGGCTTCGGGGAGCGAAGGATTGGGCGATCTCGCGCGAGCGGTATTGGGGGACGCCGATTCCGGTGTGGGAATGTGATGATTGCGGACGTCGAACCGTTATCTCGTCCCGTTCGGAACTCGTATCGTTTGCTGGTTCCGTACCGGATGATTTGCATAAACCCTATATCGACGAAGTTGAATGGGTCTGCGAGTGTGGTAAAGGAACGATGAAACGGACGCTGGAAGTGCTCGACGTGTGGTTCGACTCCGGGGCGATGCCTTTGGCGCAGTTCGGATATCCGGAGGGCGCGAGCGGCGAGGAGAAGGAAAAGATCGGCGAAGGGAACTATTTCCCGGCCGACTATATCAGCGAGGCGATCGACCAGACACGTGGGTGGTTCTATACGCTGCATGCGATCGCGACGCTTCTTCGCAAGGCGGGGACGGTCCGGGAGGGGATCGCGTACCGTAACGTCGTCTGTCTGGGACACATCCTCGACTCGAAGGGGAAGAAGATGTCCAAGTCCAAGGGCAACGTCGTCGAGCCGTTCGAGATGTTCGGCAAGTACGGTGCGGACGCGCTGCGCTGGTACCTGTATTCCATCAATCAGCCGGGACTCCCGAAACGCTTCGACGAGAAGGGGATGCGCGACGTGATGAATCGGCTCTTCCGCATGCTGTGGAACTCGTATTCGTTCTTTACAACGTATGCGGCGATCGATGGATGGGATTCTACCGTGACTCGCAAACCGTCGAAGGATATCCTGGACCGATGGATATTGTCCGAGTTGCAGGTGTTGATCCGTGAGGTCGATGAATCGCTTTCGGCGTACGACCTGTATTCGCCGACGGCCAAGATAGAATCGTTCGTAGATGACCTCTCGAACTGGTATATCCGCCGGAATCGCAAGCGTTTCTGGAAGAACGAGAACGACAGCGACAAGGATGATGCCTACGCGACCTTGTATGAAGTGCTTGTCACGCTTTCGAAACTCATGGCTCCGTTTACGCCGTTTATTTCCGAAGAGATCTATCGGAACCTGACCGATGGCGAGTCGGTTCACCTAGCCGCGTGGCCGGAGGCGGATGAGCGTCTGGTTAATGGCAAATTGTTTGAAGAAATGGCAAAGGTCCGAACGGTCATAAGAGAGGGGCTCAAACAGCGCGCAGAGGCAGGTATCAAGGTTCGTCAGCCCCTTCAGACGGTGCAGGTTGGTAACTCGTATTATGATCTGTTCGACAGGAGCGAGAATCGGAACTATCTGATATATGTCGCATGCGAGGAATTGAATGTGAAAGTATTGGGGGTAGACGGTGAAATCGGCGATGAGGATATTGTTCTTGATACAAAGATTAGTCCCGAGCTCGCGCTCGAGGGCGAGGCGCGGGAGATTATCAGGGCGATACAGGAAGGGCGGAAGAAAGCCGGATTCGAGGTGAACGATCGTATCACGCTCGGCATCGTGGGCAAGGAAAAGGTGTTCGATGGGGATATAAAAGAGGGGCTCTCCGGTTTCGGCGACGAGATCGCACACGAGACGCTCGCGACGGAAATCATCCGTGGCGATATCGCGGACGCCGACTATCGCGACACGACCGACATCGAAGGCGAACCGTTCACGTTTTTATTGAAATGCATCAAATAATGGGATTCAAAGGTATGGATGAAATCGTGCAACCACGGAAAGAACGTTCTTCTAAAAAGCTAATGAAGAACTTGATTCCGGAAAATTGTTCGATGTCGAAGTAGGGTGTCTCGGTCTTGATCTTCTTGGATTGTTGTAGGTATTTGATTCGTCCTGCCCTCATCCGTCTCGGAATACCGAGCCACCTTCTCCCAGAGGGAGAAGAGGAATCAGAAACATTACTCCACACTCCTTACTGCTCACTTCTTCCACGTCTATGGAACTCCGACTGACCGCCATCGTGCTGCGCAAACGGGAGATCGGGGAGACCGATCGGCTTTATACGTTCTATACGCGCGAGATGGGCAAGGTGCAGGCCAAGGCCATCGGCGTACGCAAGTCGGCCGCCAAGCTCGCATCCGCGCTTGAGACGCTCTCGCTTTCGGACGTGACGGTCGTGCGGGGGAAGGGGACGGGGCGGGTGGCGGGCGCGACCGTTGAGGAATACTTTCCCGGAATCCGGGAGGACTTCTCGACGCTGTCGCTCGCGCTCGGGACGATCGCGGAATTCGAGGGGATCGTCGGGCTCGAGCAACCTGATCCGACTCTTTTCTCACTTCTCTATGAATATTTGAAGCTACTCGATCACGTCGCCGGAGACACGGAACGGTCGGCCCTTCTGACCGAGGCGTTCTTCGTGAAATTTCTCGACGAGCTCGGGTACCGGATCGAGGCGGAATCGTGCGCAATATCGGGGGAGGCGCTCAATCACGGTGGCCGATGTTTCTTCAGTCCGATGGCGGGAGGCATCGTCCGGGAAGAGCATGCCGGACAAGGGGCTGTTTCGGTCGGCGAGAACGCCGTGAAACTCATCAGGTTGTTCCTTGGGAATCACCTTGGCTCCGTGCTCAAGCTTCGAGCGGGGACCGTTGACGTGGCCGAGGTCGGACGGATACGGAGACTATTCCTCGGATACGTCCTTGGGAAATAGGTTGTTCCCGCTTTCCGTCACCGTCCGCGTTTGATACAATGAAGGAAAGAAAAATACTATGGCACTTCAGGAACTCAATGAGGAAATCCACCGTCATGATTATGAGGGAGAAAAGGATTTCCATACGGCATACGATCCCGGATCCGGACAGGGAACGGGAACCATAACCTTCGGGGATGCCCGGTGGGACACGTCGCAGATTCCGATCCGGGTGACGTTTCTCGACCGATTTCGTGATTTTTCGGCGAAGCACTGGAAATGGTATCTGGTCGGAGCCTTATTCTTGATACTCGGCGGACTCGCTGCCAGTTTCACGTTCCTCCGTTCATCCCTGTTCGCGAACGAACGGGTGACGGAGACGATCGTCGGCCCGACGGACGTCGCCAGCTCGGAAACGGTCTCGTATGCGGTCCATTGGTCGAACGACAATATCCTCGGAGCCAACAGTTTCGAAGTCGATGTCGTCTTTCCTCAGGAATTCAGACCGGATACCTCGGCGGGAGCGTCGATATCCGGGAATACGATCGTGTTTAAGGTGGGTGACGTGAAGGGGCACGCATCCGGTGACGTGAAATTTTCCGGGAAATTCTATGGGACGCGCGGGTCGCTGAGTTATTTTGACGCGTCCGCCCGTTTCTCACCGGTCGGCATTTCCGGACAGTACGAAACGTCGTCCCGTTTCGGCGTCACGATCGTTTCCTCGCCGCTTTCATTCGATCTGATCGCCCCGCAGGAATCCGTTTCCGGCAATGAGGCGGAATACGTCGTTTCTTATCGGAATACTGGCGACGTCACGTTTCAGAATCTCCGACTCAAGCTTACGTATCCCGACGGATTCAAATATACCTGGTCAGACCCAGCGCTCTCGGATGGCGGTTCGGTATGGACGATCGGGACGCTCGCTCCGAATGCGAATGGGCATGTCAATGTGAAAGGGATTCTGACGGGTCCCAACGATCAATCCGAGCGGATGAAGGCCGAGATAGGCATCCTGCAAGGAGACGGGACATTTCTCGGATATGACAGTAAGGAGCAGTCGACCCGTATCGTTGTCTCACCACTTACCATAACCCAAAAAGCGAACGATAAGACCGACTTGTCCGTGAGTCCGGGAGAGAAACTTACGTATCAGATCGACTATTCGAATACCGGCGATATAGGACTTCGGGACGTGATTATCACGATGGATGTGAATGCAAATCTGTTGGACATGAAGCAGTTATCTTTGGATGGCAAAGGATCGTATGACGCGCAGAAAGGGACTATCACCTGGAAGGCGTCCGATATTCCCGGTCTTGCCCGTTTGGAGCCACGACAGGGAGGCTTGATACGGTTTATGGTCCCGGTGCGTACCGATATCGGTTCTGGCAAGGGTATCGTGATTCGGACGACCGCAAAGATCGACAGTCCGGACATCCCGTTCTCGTCGCCCTCGAGCAAGATTGTCACGAGCAACGCACTCGATGTTCGGATCGGGGCCGGTGCCAAGCTTGAAGCTTTAATGGTATATAACGACACCGTTTTCCCTGGGTATGGGCCGATTCCTCCGAAGGTCGGACAGGAGACCGGATATGCGCTCAAACTCCGTGTGACGAATTTCCTGAACGATCTTTCCGGGGTCAAAGTGACGGCGACAATCCCGACGGGTGTCCGGTATACCGGGAAAAAATCGCCTGATGCCGAGTCTGTTTCCTATAATGATCGGACCGGGCAATTCGTGTGGGATATCGGGACGATACAAGGTGGCGGGAAGACGACGCGCGAACTGATCATCCAAGCCGCCCTCGTCCCGGGGCCGAATCTGGTCAATCGGCAACCGGCACTCTTGCAAGATGCGGTGCTCGACGGGACGGATACGTTTACGAAAACTCCGGTGAGTATCCATTCGGGAATAGTGACGACGAGTGCCGTGTCGGGATCCGGAATCCCGTCGGGAGGAGATACGGTCGTACCTTGAATCTCAGCGTGATGCATTTTCAGATACAAAATCGAAACGGACATCGGAGGGGCGTTCTTCATACGCGAACGGGGGACATACACACCCCGTTTTTCATGCCGGATGCGACACGTGCGGCAGTGCGCGGTACGACGACGACCGAAATCGCCGAGGCGGGGATCGGATCGATCGTCGTCAACACCTATCACCTCATGCTCCAGCCAGGCGCGGAGCTGATTCGCAAGGCGGGAGGCATACATCGTTTCATGGGATGGGATGGTCCGATTCTTTCCGATTCAGGCGGGTATCAGGTCTATTCGCTTATTCATCGGAATCCGGAACTGGGGAAGATTACGGAAGAAGGTGCCGAGTTCAGGTCGGTTATCGATGGATCGAAACATCTCTTGACGCCCGAGCATGCGATTGCGATCCAATTCGATCTCGGTGTCGACATGATGGTCGTCTTGGATGATCCTCGTCCGAATGATGCGCCGGAGGGTGAAATTGCAGAAGCCGTCGAACGGACGATCCGGTGGGCGAAGCGGTGTCGTGAGGAATACGATCGACAAATCGCGACGCGAGGTTTGTCGGAAAATGACAGGCCACTCCTGTTCGGGGTCGTTCAGGGCGGAATGTTCATCGAATTGCGGACCCGATGTGCGGAGGGGCTTCGTGAGATCGGTTTTGACGGGTATGGGTTCGGCGGACGGCATATTGATGAGGAGGGAAATTTTCTCGAGGATATCGTGCGTCATACCGCGTCCGTCATCCCCGAAGAAAGCATCCGTTTCGCGCTCGGTATCGGCACGCCCGAGGACATCGTCCGTTGTCACGCACTCGGGTGGGACATGTTCGACTGTGTGATCCCGACGAGGGAAGGGAGGCATGGGAGACTCTTTCTTCGGAAGAAAGGACTGACAACTGACAACGTACAACTGACGACGGGGGATTTTTACGAAACGATCAATATACACAATGAGCGGTTCACGGAGGATTTCACGCCAGTGGATCCGAGCTGTGATTGTCCTCTCTGTACCAATCATACCAGGAGTTATCTGCGACACCTGTTCCGCGTGAACGACCCGCTCGGTAGTCGTCTCGCGTCGGTCCACAACCTCCGTTTCTACGCGAGACTCATGGAAAGACTGCGAATGGAGGTTTGACGACGGTTCCAGACGTCTCATCTCTTGCGTGTTTGGTGATTTTCTGATAGAAACCGTTCAGATGTCCGGAGGCGCCAAAGCGGTCTTCCTTTTAAAAACCGAGATAAAATCCTTTCATAATGGCAAAATCAGATGGAAACAACGGGGCGGGATACATTGTCAATAATCATTTTTCGAATAAGTGTCCGGAAGGAACGTTTCGAAACTGTGACGGATGGTATGTCAGTCATCCTGACCACCCGATAGTGATCGGCGGCTGTGGCGTTTACGTCGATGAGAAGAACGTTCAGCTGCCGTATCTCCGTCTCGCCGGTCTGAATTATCTTCAGGTCGCGAAGTGGCCGGTAGTACTCGACTTCTTTGCGGATAAAGCATATCAACCGATCAAGAAATCCGAAACACGTTATTCGGTAGTCGCGATTTATCCGGGAAGTGATGCATTCGGATCAGCGCTTGCCCGTTCGGCCAAGTGTGTCGGAGTGTATGTTGATCGCGCCGATACGAGAGACGGGAACGAATCGAACTGTTTTCGATTTCGAAATGGTATCGGCAAAGGTGAGCAGACTTTCTCTTTAGAGAAAGGGGAAAAAGGGAAAGTACTCATCGCACTTGGAACAATGTCGGATCTTTCCGATGTTGTGCGGTTCGCTGAAGAGATCGCGGATGCCGGTGGCAAGGTGACGGGTATCGTATGCGTCGTCAACGACACGTTTCCGTTGGCGACGGAATGTTCTCTTCCGGGAAAGAAAGCGGTACCGATCTTCTCGGTCCTGTCCCCGGAAATACCGAAGTATCGGCAGGATGCTCCGCAAGTGGCCGACGCGGTGCGGACCGGTAATATCATCCTAAACCCGTACGAAGCGGATGCATGGAATGAACTTCTGAAATCGATGAAAAAGAGCCGGAAGAAAAAGGAATGAGCCTGCAATGTCTATGCACAAGGAGATGGTGAAGCTTCACCGTCTCCTTTTTATTTTCCTCGCTTTTGACTCCCGACTTGATAAAAGCGGATAAATTAAAAGCCACAGGGTTGTCTGTGACTTTTTAGATGTTCTCGGAGAGTCTAACTCTGAAGCCATTTTTCGGTATCGTTCCATTTTTTCCAGTACTCCCAAAGGTAGTCCTTGAAAGCATCTGGTGATAGGTCGGTGGTGTCCGCGACACTGACTTGGATCGAGATGTACGAAAGTGCAAACTCGATATCAATAGAAATGTCAGTAACGTCGAAATCGACTATGGCCTTTGTTTTCGGGTCAATAAGGTGAAGTACTGTTCCGATATGGATGTGTTCGTAAGCTTCTTTCGAATGTTGCTCTGTATCAGTCGGAAAGAGGAGCGCAAGCAAATCCTCGACAGGATACAGGAATACCGTCTCAAAATAGTCTGTCAGCTCTTTGACGTACTTGCTCGTGTCCTGGTCTCGTAAGTATCTAAGTATTACTTTCAGTGGCTTTCCCATGGTATTAGTCTCCTAATTGTAGTGTGATTTGAAGGGACTTTCGTGTCGCCGTAATGAAAGCATGCCGATCAGATATGGTCAATGGTGGCATTTTGACTTTCGGCTTGAAATGGGGTAGATTTGAAGGGAAAGACAGTGTTCGCGGGCTCTTGAGAGTTGCCAATCCGGGTTTGTTGTCAGCGGTCTTCATTGTCCGTTGTGAGTTGTAAGTTGTGAGTTGAAATTTTATGGCGCAGATCGAAAACCTGATGGACAAGCTGGTTTCGCTTTCGAAGAGGCGCGGGTTCGTGTTTCCAAGTTCGGAGATCTATGGCGGGTTCGCCGCCGTGTATGATTTTGGACCGTACGGGGTTGAGCTTGCGCGTAATATCCGCGAGGCGTGGTGGCAGGCTATGGTGCGCGAGCACGAGAATATCGTGGGTCTCGACAGCGCGATTTTCATGCATCCGAAGGTGTGGGAGGCGTCGGGACATGTCGGCGGGTTCAGCGACCCTTTGGCGGAATGCAAGAAATGTCATTCGCGCGTCCGCGTGGATCATCTCTTGGAAGAAGCAGGCGTGTTCGCCGACGAAAAGATGAGCGAGGAAGAAATCAACGCGCTCTTTTCGGCGAACAAGGACAAAGTCGTGTGTCCCAAGTGCGGGGGGCACGATTTTACCGAGGCGAAGAGTTTCAATCTGCTCGTGAAATCAAACCTTGGGAACTTCACCGGGGACTGGGACAAGGAACCGACGTATTTGCGAGGGGAGACATGTCAGGGTATCTACGTCAATTTCAAGAACGTGCTCGACTCGACCCGCATGAAGGTACCGTTCGGCATCGCGCAGATCGGCAAGGCGTTCCGAAATGAGATCACCGCACGTCAGTTCATCTTCCGCAAGCGTGAGTTCGAGCAGATGGAGATGCAGTTCTTCGTGCATCCTGACACGGCCACGGAATTTTATGAGGAGTGGCGCGCGAAACGGTTTCAATATTATATCGACCTTGGACTCAAGGAAGAAAATTTGCAGTGGCACCAGCACGAGAACCTCGTGTTTTACGCGAAGGCGGCATGGGATATCGAGTACCGGTTCCCGTTCGGATTCAAGGAACTCGAGGGCGTACACAACCGCAGCGACTACGATCTGACCCAGCATTCAAAATTCTCGGGCGTCGATCTCTCCTATCGTGATCCGCAGTCCGGGGAGAAGTATGTCCCATGGATCGTCGAGACGTCCGTCGGCGTCGATCGTACGTTCCTCGCGGTACTCACAGACGCGTATGCTGAGGAGGAAGTGAAGGAAGGCGATACCCGTATCGTGCTCAAGTTCCCCAAGAATCTCGCGCCGGTCAAGGTCGCGGTGTTCCCGCTCCTTCGCAACAAGCCCGAACTCGTGGCCGCGGCACGCGGCATATTCGATTCTATCAAGATCGACTTCGCGACCGAGTACGACGACAACGGCAACGTCGGCAAGCGGTATCGAAGGCAGGACGAGATCGGCACACCGTACTGTGTCACCATAGACTTCGACACCGTCGGCATGGGTGAGGACGCGTCCGAGAAGGATACCGTCACCGTCCGCGACCGCGACACCATGGAACAGATTCGCATCCCGGTTTCCGAACTGCGGGCGTATCTGACGGGGAATCTGAAATAATTCTCTGTGTCATCCCGGGCTTTAGACCGGCGAATGCTCGGTTGACCCGGGATCCAGAAATTAAACTTTGCAGGAGCTGGTTCGTAGCCTGCTCCGTAATGTTCATCATTTTCTTCAATTCAGAATAAACATCAATCGTAAATCATGTGGTCCAGAGTGCTTTCCAAAGGCGGACAGGCAACCCTGAACATGTGAGAAATTTTTCGGTTACCATACAAGTATGAAATTTTCATTTGAGCCGGAAAACTATAGAAAAAAACTCACAGAAGAAATTCTTGAAAAAAGAAAGTCTGGTGACAGCATAGGTGCATACGATGCCTTAAAAGAAGAAGAAAAGAGCCTTGAATATCAAGTTGCTAAAGCAATCACAATAGTGAAGAGAAATGAAAGTGGAGAAAAGACAGAAGAACAAATAGAACGGGAGAGAAAAGAAGTTTTCGCTTATATGGAACAACAAGGTTTTGATGTGATTGACTTATCAAAATCTATTCCTGACGAACTTAACATATTGATTGATAAAACACGCTTGTTTTCGTTAGGCGAACAACTGAAACAATCTTTGCACTTTAAAGAAAAAAAAGAGATTGTCGCAAGATATTTAGATGAAATAACAAACGGAGCATATAGTGATCCAAGAAATATGCATCACGTCGTAGATGCCCAATATGGACGAGGGGTTGGTAAAATAGAAGAACATACAAAGGAAGGACATTCTTATTCTTTTCTATATAAACCTCTAAATTTTGGCTTGAATGGTGAATGTTGGGTAAGTGCTGGTGAATCGGATCAGTATGCAGAAGAAAATCCGCATAAACCTTTAATAATCTTTACACTGAATAATCCTGTTTTTCATAAAATATTACAGGATCAATACGACGAAGACTTAAATCAATACATTGGAAAGGAAATAGTCGAGATTAAAGGAGAAAAATTTTACAGGATAAATGATCATAATGCGGGTATGTTACCTAATGCTATATTAAGCCATTTACCTGTAGAAAATGCAGCTCCATCATGTGGAAGCTATTTTAAATTTAATAATCCTAAACTGTTGAGGGTTCTAAGAGAATACGGATACACTCAAGAAGATAAGTCTGTTTTCACATGGCCTCTTATTGCTAGTTATATAATTGATTTGAGGCACTGGTTCCCGATTAGGTGGCTGAGATTCCCTCTCTGGTGCTAAGATAAGCACAAAATCGACGTTTTATTTATTATAAAGTAAAAATGCTCAATCCGCAGTCACAAATCCCCCTCGCTCCCCCTTCCCGAAAGGG
>CAITOC010000051.1 GCA_903893925.1 Candidatus Moraniibacteriota bacterium | reverse complement strand
TTCGCTTGTACTGTAATCGATATCTCCCTTTCGAAAAGGGAGTACCGAGTCTTCGAGGGGAGGGATTTGTGCTTGATCGGTCGAAGTCAACATATCATTTTTAAGAATATGTCGAGTAAAATATCTTTAAGAAAACAACCTAATCGGGAACCAGTGCCCAAAATCGCAATTATTTGCCGTATATTTCATCGTCATCCGCAAAAGATTCATTGCTCCCTACCAATCCTTCCTTGATGTTCCATGGATGCATGCCCGTGAGCGTCACCATCAGATCGTTCGTCAAAGAGGTATCGGCGAGAAAGTCGGCTTTCCGCCCATCCGGAATCTGTTCGCCGGTCAACTTTTCTGTCGGAAGACCGAGCGCGTCCATCCCTTGTTTCGAAAAATCAAAGACGCTCATCCTCTCCCCACATACGTGTGCCGTACCGACAAACTCGGACAGGGCCAACTTCACGATCGCCTCGGAAGTCTGCTGGTAACTCAACGGTGATTTGTACATGTCGGTAAACCGGACGATCTTCTCGCCCTTGGCAACGCGGCTCCGTATCTCGTCGAGTCGTTTGTCCAAGCGTCCACCGACGAACCCGTAGAGATAGCTAGGTCTCAAGATACAGTGATTGTCGGCATGATTCCTGACAAGATCTTCACATATTTTCAAGTTCCTACCATAGAGCGTCGTCGGGTTCGCGGCATCTCCTTCCCTATATAGCCCATGCATGCCGTCGAATATACCATCGCTTGAGACATAGACGATCCGACTTCCTTTGCATGCCGTAAGGAATCGCGTCATGGCCTGCGTCAGCTTCTCCTCGTCCTCCTCGAACTCTATCCTGGTCGGAAGAAACACAGTGTCGATTTTCTCGTCCCCGAAGATATCAGCGATATCGTCGGTGAAAAAATCGAACCGTTTCGATTCGGGAAATTTCTGATGCGTATGATGAGTCAGGACGATCCGCTCGCAGACCGGCAACAGATCCGTATACAGCTGTTCGCCCAGAAATCCCGTCCCGATGATTGCCACGTTCATATCGGAAGTTGTTATCGATTCACGGATTCGATCACTATAGCATCTTGAATGATTTTGTCACCTTATGGCGCACCTGACGCTTGATAAATGTGCGGTCATGTATTATCATTCCCTGTCCATTCTTTACCAAATCAACCGTCTTTCCGTATTTTTTTTCGCATTTCGAATTTTCGTCAACAGAACAAAAGGGAGCCAAAATGAAACAAAAAACTCGCAATGGGATTATAGCCGTATCTTTAGCGGCTATAATTTTAAACATTCCGAAACTTTTTCCCATGCCTTTCGGAGAATTCTCAGGCATTATCGGGGTATTCACACTGTTATTGATTGCAGCAGTCTTAAGTAGCAAAAGCAATAAGAAGGGTCGAATATTAAAAATAACCGCGACAATACTTACAGCAGGAACCGGCCTCTCTGCCATGGTACTACTATCACCGAACATCACAACCGTGGCTTATGCATTTATCGGTGTCATCATATGCTTATCCATTGTTGCCTATATAAAATGGAAAAACTTTACAAGTTGGTTGAGTGTGGCTACTGTTGAAGAAAGGCGGGCATTAAAAAAGCAGGAAGGATGGGACTAACTTCATCTCTGTTAGGAATAAACAGCATCGACGGAATATCGTCAATGCTTTTTTATTAAAATATCAATGATTGAACCTTCGGAAATATGCGCATCAAGCCTACCGATACCCCGCCAGGACTTCCTAGAACGCAGCCTCGGGAAATTCGCCCTGGTAGAACTGAATGTCGGTGATGCCGGGATGGCCCCCTTACAAAAACAGCTCTTTCAGAAAATTCTCCGCACGGACGATTTCGATATTCCCTTTCGTTTGTTCCCGCTTCAACTCCTTGACCACCTGTATACCCTTACGGTCGAGCATATCGGTAAAATAGAGAAGATTCTTGCTGAGCGTGGCATCGGACACTTTCGCCTCGACCAGTCGGGCTATATGACCATCCTCCACCATCACGAAATCGGTTTCCCTTCCGTCTTTGGTGCGGATATATTGGAGCAAATATTCCTTGCCGGTCGCATCGGTTTTTCCGAGTGAATGCTTCAGGAGGCTTATAGCGATGAAATTCTCATATTTTGCCCCCGCATCACCCATGACAAGTCCCGTATCGAAAAAATACAGCTTCGGTTCCTTCAATATCGACCGGGCGATATTTTTGGAATACGGAGACACCCGGAAAACGATATAGAGACTTTCGAAGATTCCTATATATTTTTTTACCGTGACGGGAGAAATCTGGACATCGTTCGCGATGGACGCGAATGATACCGGAGAGCCGACCTTCTGTCGAAGCAGGTCCAATACCATTCGCATCGCCTGATAGTTGTGAATCTTCTCGAAATCAAGCACATCGGTCCGAATCAACCCTTCAGAATATTGCTGTCTCCAACGATCGGCATCTTCGACCGTTTCCGCCAAAAACGGCTCTGGAAATCCACCGCGTTCCAGGAAGCGATCAATTTTCCCAGCATACGTTTTCGACTCCTTGATTTCAGAAATGGAAAATGGGAGCAAGCGATGCAGGAAAAATCTTCCCACCAGCGAATCGCCAGACTGACGAAACGTATTCAATCGTGCACTTCCCGTCACCAGGATTTTCAACTCCGATCGTCTCGTATCAAATACGCCTTTCAGGTAATTCTTCCATCCCTTCATCTTGTGCAGTTCGTCCAAAATGAGCAAGTCCGTCTTTTCCGGCCATGATTCGTGCTTGATAATATTCCGATCTTCCGCACTGTCATAATTGAGATACACGGGATGATCATAGTCTTTACTGACCTGCTTCGCCAGCCATGTCTTCCCGACTTGGCGTGGCCCGACCAAAAACACCATCTTCTTCTCCAGATCCTTCTTTATCTGCTCAATTTGTCGTCGATACATACTCTCTATGTCTTTTATAAGCCGATATTACCATTTTTTTCCTCTATTTCACGTACGACCATTATATAGTAAAATATCGAATAGTCAAGACTATTCGATATTATAATATTCTTTGGTCGGATATTCAAAGGAGTCTTTCTGACCTATCGATACCCGGCTATGACTTCCTGAAAAGCCTGTTCGTTGAATTCGCGCTCGTAGAGCGGGGTGTCGGTGATGCCCAGACGGTCCTCGTAGAGCTCGCGGGTATCATTGCGATAGAGGACACCAAGTGCCAGTCGGTCGGTCTCGAGCGCGAGTCGGAACGCGGCGACCCGGTCGGTCGGATCGTACGATTCCGGGATCGTGTACGTATGTTCCTTGAACCACTGGTACGTGTTCGTCTTGTTGAAGACAACGCACGGCACGAACAGGTCGACGACCGAGAATCCCTTGAAAGAAATCGCCTGTTTGATGATTTCCTTGGCCTGAGCGGGATCGCTGACATTCGCCCGCGCGACGAACGGCACGTCGACCGACAATGCGACCGCGATCGGATTGAACGGCTCGACGATCACCCCGTCCGGCTGGATCGGATTCTTCATCCCCTCCTCCGACGTCGGCGACGCCTGTCCCTTCGTGAGACCGTACACCATATTGTTATGCACGAGGACTGTGATATCCGGATTACGACGCGCGACGTGCAACAGATGGTTCCCGCCCTCACCGTAGATGTCGCCATCTCCAGATTCCGCGATGACGGTCAGATTGCGGTTCGCGAGCTTGATACCCATCGCCGCCGGTATCGAACGGCCGTGCAGACCGTTAAACATATGTGCGTCGACATACTGTGGCATCTTGGCCGCCTGACCGATGCCGGACGCGATGACGGTCTCTTCCGGCAGCTTACCGAGTTCTCGGAGCGCGTTCTTAAGGATCGTGAGAAGCGGGAAGTTTCCGCAACCTGGGCACCACGCGATATCGGTTTCCTGTGGCATATCGAAGGGAGGCATACGTTTTTACTTACAACTGACAACTCATAACTGACAACAGGGAACCACGATATCCTTCACTGGTAGCAAGTTGTCTTAGCGGTTGTTAGTTGTCTGTTGTTCGTTGTAAGTTGGTTATTAGTTATCAGTTGTCAGTTCGAGCTTCAGCTCTTCGACGAGTTCCTCGACACAGAACGGCTCACCGGTCGACTTCAGAATGCGTCGCGAGACCGTCACACCGAGTTCACGCACGAGCAAGTCGGCAAACTGACCGGAATGATTGTTCTCGACGATGACGATCTTCTTCCCTTTCAGTAGTTTTTTCACCTCGGGATTGATCGGGAAGACCTGTGCGAAATGCAGTCCACCAAGTCTCACGCTTCCGAGTTTTCCGAGTGTCTCTTCGAGGACACCATGATTCGAGCCCCAGGAGATAACCGCCGTTTCCGCATCCTTGCAATTGTCGAATTCCTTCGGCATCATCGCATTGTTCCGGAGCGTATCGAGTCGCCGGGACCGCTTGTCCATCATGTCCTTTCGAACATCGAAGCTCTCGGTGATATGCCCGCTCTCGTCATGCTCGTCCGAGTCGACACAGACCAGTCCGTCGCCATATCCCGGCACGCCCCGTGGCGAAAGCCCGTCCTTTGTAAGTACATAACGACGATAATCCTTCGCGGTCTTCGTAACATGTCGGGCAAAAGGAATGCGCGGCACATCACCCGTGTCGAGCGGTGATATCGCATCGAGGAAATACTGATCGGACAGCACGAAAGTCGGAATCTGATACGCATCGGCGGTATCGAACGCGTGTTGCATGGTTTCGATCGCCTCGGCAGGCGACCCCGGAGCATATATCGCACGGGAAAACTCCCCATGTCCCGCATAGAGCGCGAGATTGAGGTCTCCCTGTTCCGTCCGGGTCGGAAGCCCGGTCGCCGGTCCCGGTCGCTGGCCGATATGGATGACGATCGGCGTCTCGATCATGCCCGAGAGGCTCACGCCTTCCTGCATGAGATCGAATCCGCCACCCGACGTCGTCACCAGGGCGCGCGCACCGGCGTACGATGCCCCAAGCCCGGCATTGATGGCCGAAATCTCGTCTTCCGCCTGATCGACGACCACACCGGTTTTCTTCGCATGCTGAGCGAGAAACGTAAGCACGCCCGTCCCCGGAGACATCGGGTACGAGGAGATGAAATCGCACCCGGCGGCCAGAGCGCCGATACCGAGAGCGGTTGTTCCGTCGAGTAGTAAATCATCCTTTTTCTCCTCTTCCGGCGACACTATAACCTCAATTCCTTCCGCATACGCGGTATGTCGTCCGAAGTCATATCCTTTCTCCAGGGCTATGATATTTTTCACAACAATATCCTCACCCTTCCGATCAAAGGTCTTCTTCAGGAATGTTTCCGCCGCTTCCTGAGAAACACCAAGTACGCCAAGTATCACGCCAAGCGCGACAGAATTGGCATACAAGGGGCTGTTACCGGCCTCATTGGCAAACCGTAGAAGAGGCGTATCGATATATCGTCCGACTTTGCCGTCATTCGCATCTGACTTCTCGGCGAACACCGTCGTACCCTCACCGATCCTCCATCGCAGATGCTCGAGTGCGACCGTGTCGAGTGCGAACAAAAAATCGATCCGACGCACGTATGCCCTTCGCGGGACCTTGGTCGATGACAGCCTGATCTCGACGGAATTACTCCCGCCACGCACGCGCGACATATATTCCTTGCAGGCAAATACACCGTATCCGGCATCCTTCAGGATCCGCATAAGCGCTGCTTCGACCGTCTGTATCCCTTGCCCGGCCGCGCCCCCAATGACGATGGAGATATCTTTGGAAAACTGTGACATATCTTTTGTATCCTTTCATGTTTTCTCCAGTATAGCATATTCAAAACGAGATACTTACAACTCACAACCTACAACAAAGACACAAAAATATCCCACCGAGTCATAAGATCGAGCAGTATTCTTGAAACTATTGTGGTTTAAAGAAAAGGCTCAACCTTCGGAGAAGGTTCAGCCTTTAGACCGAGCATCAAAACTCAGCGAAGTTCATGAAGCCTCAGAAGCTTTCACAGCTATTCCCCCTCCCCCTCCAATTCCTTCTTCACGATCTCAAACTCGTTCTCGGCTTCCTTGAGCTTTTCCCGGCTTTCCTTCACGAGGATCGCCCCTTCTTTCACCTTCGCGAGTCCCTCCTCGACATCGACTTCTTCCTGATTCTCGAACCAAGCGACGATTGCTTCCAGTTTCTTCAACGAATCCCCGAGTGACTGCTTCTTTTCCTGTGGCATATGATTTTTGTTAGATGGTTATATTGATACATTATATCCTATTTCATAATATCTGTTGTCTGATTCTCTCTGGATTGCTTCACCGCCAAAGCGCGGCTCGCAAAGACGGAGAGGTCTGTCTCCGCGAGGATTTTTCTGAAAATCCGTGGCGGTCCAGGGCTTTCAATCCCTTCTATGGATCATACACAATATATGGTTCTGACAGTTACAATCACGATACAAATTTTTCATGTGTTCCAGCTTTCATCCTACTCCCTTTATGGAGGTGAGCAGGGTTTCTCATTCACCGTATCTGTTCCTGTTTCCTGTTCCTGTTGTGAGTTGTCAGTTGTTGGTTGCACTCTTCACTTCCGCCGTGATGCTTCCATCCGACAATCGGATATCCAGTTCCTCCCCGACGGAAACATCGCCCACCCTCGAAAGCACTTTTCCTTGTGCGCGGACGATGGCGTACCCGAGCGACAGGACGCGGTTCGGATCATACTGCCTGAGCGCGGATTCGGCTCGCAACAGTCTATCGTGAACGCCTCTCATAACGACCTTCCATCCTTCGGCTATACGCCGCGATGATCCGTCAATCGAAGAAGCTGATTCGCGCAAGCGATATTCAAGCATCGACAGTTTCGAATGAAGAGCGTTTTTAGCACGTTCGAACCGCTCGGAAACGCCCTCAAGAAAGCCAAGAAAAGTCGAGATACTTTTCCCGAGTCGTTCGGAAGCTTCAAACAGTGCGTTTTCATAGGAAGTAAGGATTACCCCCTCGCTTTGTACAAGAGTCTGACGAGCTCTGTCCCACGGTTCACGGATAGTCCGGGAAACAGCGGTCGGCGTGGACACCATCATGTCGGCTGCGAGTGCGACAAGCGTCACATCCTTCTCATGACCAATACCTGCGATTACCGGGATTTCACAGTCAGCAACCGCGCGGACAAGCGCTTCGGTGTTGAAAGCCTGCAAACTCTCGATACTTCCCCCTCCGCGGACTATGACCAAGAGATCATACTGCTCCGCTTTGGATCGGAAATACTTTACGGCCCTCAGGAGTTCCAATACGGCCCGCTTTCCCTCCACGCTTGCGGGATAGAGATCGACTTTGACCCCGAGTCGCCCAAGATTGGTCAGGAAGTCGCCGATCGCGGCCCCCTGTTCCGATGTAATGAGCGCTATACGCTCGGGAAATTCCGGGAGGGGACGTTTCCGTTCAGGAGCAAAAACGCCTTCTGATTCGAGCTTTCGATACAATTCGTCGTACGCTTTCTTGAGCGCGCCCTCGCCCGCCACCTCGATCGTACCGACCTTGAGCGAAAGTTTACCCATCGGCTTCCAGATTTCCGGAACGCCTTCGACGATAATCTCATCTCCCTCGCGAAGCCGCACTCCGGATACATCGTACTGCCATCGGAACATGAGACAGTTGAGCATACCGTCTTCCGTCGCATCCTTGAGAGAGAAGTAGACCACCCTCTCACGTTCGTCCACGGACGAGATCTCACCACGGACCCGCGCCGCCATACCGGATAATTCGAGATTGAGTCCGTCGAGAAAACGGCTCACGGAAAGTGTCTCATCACCGACCTTCGTCTCGGTCTCTTCTTGCTCATTGAACACGTCGGTTCCATCAGGCTCCTTCTGCACCACCCCGGGGAAAGAAAGATTGCTCACAGTTGATCCGGTTCGCCCGACGATCTCGAGGATTTCCTTGCCATATTGTCGGCACTTCGCATCCTTGATTCCTTTCACTTCCATGAGTTCGTCAGGAGTCGTCGGTTTCCGTGCCACGATACCGTCAAGCGCGGCATTGGTAAGTATACGAAACGGTTCGACACCCTCTTGGGACGCCCGTTTTGCCCGCCATATACGAAGGAGTGAAGAGAGGTCGGCCATAGAAATACGGGGATCAAGATGAGAATCGGAAGGAATCGACTAAAACGACGATTGACTTGACGCTCTCTATTGTATCCCGAATGGAAAAAACAAAAAAGTGTGCTATAATTTTTAGGGAATACAAAAACGATTACAAACCATGGAACCGCTCATCTCCATCGATAAGCTCCGGGTCATCTACAACCAAGGGAAACCAAACGAGACCCGATCACTCGAGGAAACCAACCTCCAGATTTTTCCGCGAGAGTATGTCATCATCTACGGTCCATCCGGATGTGGGAAATCGACGCTTCTCTATTCCATCGCCGGACTGCAGAAACCGACATATGGCGACGTCACGATCAACGGGAAGGCGTTTTCGAAAATGACAAAGAAGGAGATGCTCGAACTCCACCAGACCGGCATCGGCCTTATTTTTCAGGCTTTTTATCTCATACCATCACTGACCGTTCTCGACAATGTCTGTCTTCCTCAGGCCTTCCGTGGGAAACGACGCTCCGACCGAGAACGAGAGGGGATACAATCTCTCCGTCGTTTTAATATTCTCGAGCAAAGCGGGAAATATCCGAGTCAACTTTCCGGCGGACAAAAACAGCGTGTTGCTATCTCCCGGGCCCTTATCAACAATCCGAAGATCATTCTCGCCGACGAGCCGGTTGGAAACCTCGACAGCGAATCGGCTCACAACGTGCTCCAGATTCTCAAGGACTTAAACGAGGTAGACCAGCAGACTATCATCTTGGTCACGCACAATCCAGAGCATCTCGCCTATGCCGACCGTATCATCCACATGCGCGACGGACGGATCATCAAGGAGGAAGTAAACCGAGAAAAACGTCCGATTGATGTTACGCGATCAGAAATCATCGCACAGGACACAGATCCGGCGACCCAGGAGTTGAATATCCTGATGGCCTCCTTCAAGAGTCTCCTCCCTCAGCAGGTGAACATGCTCCTCGTCCCTTACAAGGCTAAACAGCTTCTGAGTCATCTTCTTTCCGACATGAATGAGGAACAGATTTCCATTGCCGAAACGCTTATCAGGGAAACGCTGTTCAAAAATATCAATGTAAACGAACTCATGGAACGGCTCGACCTCTCATACGACAAGGGTGGTGGTGGATGGAACCGGGTCAGAGCAAAGCACTTCACGGACCGGATCGAGGGCATCATGGAGCAAGTCGCCCTCATCAAGAGTCATCCGCAAGAAGCTTCTTCGACGCTCTCCGCATATCTTATTAATTTGTTCCATCTCACACTCGATCAAACAAACCTTCTCCGTTTCCAAAGTATCCTTTCGCTCCGCATCGACAGCAAGATCAGTCGAGTTGAAATGAAAAAGCGCATCGACCAAGCTGTGTCTAGTGGCGGTCTCGGTCTGTACAGCCAGACTGCCGAAAAGATGTCGCGAGAAGTGGAAATTATCATGTTGTTGAAATATTCCTAAGTATGTTATTTTTGGATATCCTCAAACTGTCGCTCCGCATGTTCAAGGCCCGAGCCCTTCGAACCTTCCTTACCATACTCGGCATGGGTGTCGGCATCTCCGCCATCGTTTTTCTTGTCTCCTTCGGATATGGACTCCAACAGGCGCTTCTTCAAAAGATCACCACGTCGGATGCACTCTCGACGCTCGATGTCACATCGGAAAACGTAGACGCACCTACGCTCAGCACCGAAACCGCCACCACGTTGGCAGCTATTCCGAACGTTGAATCTGTCACTCCGGTCAATCAGCTCCGTGGACAAATGACCGTCACGGGCATCACGCTCGATTCCGGAGCGGTTGTCGCGGCACCGAAATATTTCGGCCTTGCCGGCATCAAGATGGCGTCGGGAAACGTCATCGCCGAAACCGGCACGGAAGTCGTCATCACATCCGGAATCGCGAAGGCCTTCGGCAAAGACCCTGCGGCGCTCATCGGACAGAACATCACGATTTCCCTCTTCATCGCACAACCGAACGGAGGTCCGGAAAAACAGTACTCCCCAGACGGCGGATTCGTCATCGTCGGCATAGCCGAAAGCGAAGAAAATCTTTTCTATATCACGCCGGCATCACTCAACGGTCTGGCGCTCCCGCCGGCAACCACGATCAAGGTCAAAGCGGATTCCACCGCATCGCTCCCCCTGGTAAGCTCCGCAATACAGGCGCTCTCACTCACGGCCTCGTCCATCTCGGATACGGTCGATCAGGCCAACAAGGTCTTCCAGGTGATTCAGCTCCTCCTCATGTCCTTCGGTGTCATCGCACTTATCGTCTCCGCGATCGGTATGTTCAACACGATGACCATCACCCTCCTCGAGCGGACCGAGGAAATCGGTATCATGAAATCGATCGGCGCCTCACCGGGTTCGATTTCGCTCATGTTCGTCATGGAGTCCACCCTCATGGGACTCCTCGGAAGCCTCATGGGCATCATTCTCGGGTTACTCGGCGGGCAGACCACGAACCTGATCTTCAACCTCATCGCCTCGAACTTCGGTGGCCAAGCCACGAACCTCTTCCTCAGTCCGCTCTGGTTTCTGGCTTCCATCGTGTTCTTCGGCGCCTTCGTCGGTTTCCTGACCGGCATCATCCCGGCAACCAAGGCCGCCAAGACCGATGCTCTCGAAGCGTTGCGGTACAAGTAGGACGAGAACTTCGATAACAATGAAACGAGAAACAAAAAAACGGCGATTAGCCGTTTTTTTATATAAAAGAAATATGCTCTCTTAAACATGAGGATATTTGACTTTTTTCGTTATTTGTGATACTTATATTATACAAAATACACATCGAAGAACCTTAAAATAGTTGAAAGATGAGACACGTAATCAGTCTGATTTTGCTTGTTTCTTCCCTATTCAGGGTCGAAACAGCCTACACAGGTGAACCAGAATGGTTGCTCTGGGGAGATCCTCATGCGATCTCATACGACAGCAACCATCATGAATGGATCAACCGAAACCCGAGTATCGAGCAGTGGCGCTTATATGATTCGAATACAAGCAGATCTCTCACGCAAACGGAGCGCATTCCGGAGAAGAGAGTCATTCGGATCTCCCTGAGAAAGCTTTTGTATCTCTGGGAAAAGAATACCCCACTACCGGATCGACTTCTGCTTGCGGGTGCGATTACCGCTCGTCCGACCCGACGTATCGTCCTCATCAATGTCGAAGAGACTCTCAACGAGCGGATGGCCGGACAACCGGCATATCGCTGTTGGCCACATCTTGGACTCCTCTTCATCGGGACAGTCGCGGAAAATGAAGGCTATGAAGTCTTCTTGCACGACGAGCTTGTGCAGGGATACGTCAATCTTCCGTCACTCGTACATCCGGGAGATATCGTCGGGCTCAGTCTCGTGACAACCGGTCTTGAACGGGGTATCCGACTTGCTCGACTCGCAAAGGAACTCGGCGCAAGTACGGTCATAGCAGGTAATGATGCGGCGACCTTCCGGGCCAGCCAAATCATGGGTATTCCGGATCGTCCGATCGATGCGGTGTTTACGTCAAACGATCTCTCGGCGGTACGGACATTCCTCAAAACAGGAATAGCACAAGGAATCCGAGGTGTCGTCGTGTCATCGACCTATGTGAATCGGAACAATGAACCGTCGACCTTGTCGGATGAACGCTCCCGGAAAACATGCGAGCGGAACGACCCATTCATTATCCCGCGACTCTCCCTATTCGATGACACCTATTGGAAGACCGTCTGGGAGAACTATCGAATAACACTCGGACACAAACATGCGAATCCGAAAAACATACGAAATGCGACCGGATTGGTCGCTCAGGGTTGTACCAAGGCCGGATCAGGAAATGCGTGTCTCTACTGTACGATAGCCGACGTTGCCGACATCCGTATGCCTGACGAACGCTATCTCCGAAAAACGATCGAAACGTATGAACAGTTCGGGATCAACCATCTGTTTTGCACGACCGACTCGTTATACGAGATGCGCACAGTAGCCAAGACATTAGGGAAACTTGGCACACATTTCTCCGAAGGCATGACCATGTATGCCAGATCATGGGGAATCGCGCATCATCCGCAATTACTCGATGAGTGGCTCTCACTCACCGACGGAAGACTCCTGCTCAATGTCGGTATGGATTCAGGGGATAAGAAGATGCTGGCCGCGATCGGGAAGAAGGAAAATCGATTCGGAGAAAACCGTCTCGCAGTTGAAAACATTGCGAAACACGGTGTGCACCTCCATTATTCCCTGATATTCGGTTGTCCGGGAGAAACACGGGAATCCTGCGAAAAGACGCTTTCTTTCTTTGAGTGGACCCGTGCGACCCTTGGCGAGCAACTCGACCAATGCGAGCCGGATACGTTCTGGCTCAACCACGGATCGGCAGCAGGGAAAGTCTTTCACGACTATGACTACGCAAAAAGTCTTGCCGCAATGGCAGGAAATACCATCGGGCCATCCGAATGGGAACGGCGTTTTCACCGTCACAAGGATACACTCACGATTCCATTCGAATGCATCGAATCATGGTACGAATGCTTCACATCCATAACGGTCGAGGAAGCATACCGGTATCGTGATACGGTTGTCTCCGCCATGTCCCTACATCGCGGAACTGCGCCCGGCAGATCTTTTGCGTTCTGAGCTAACCGGTAACAAATAAAATGCGCCTTATCCGCAATGGATAAGGCGTTTTATTATTCCGATACTCAATGTCTCCTTCGAAGCGTTGCGGTACAAGGAGGACGAACGTTTCGAAAACTTCGATAACAATGAAACGAGAAACAAAAAAACGGCGATTAGCCGTTTTTTACTTGCGATAACTCCCTTGCGATGGGACATATCTCCTATGAAACCTCAGATACTCATTTATAATCGCTTCCGGTACATCGACAAACGCCGGAAGGTTTTCATCATGGAGCCTTTCATACTCGAGTTGTGAAAACGAGCACGTTTTTCTCTCATTCCCCAAAGTGACATCCGCGCTTTTCCGCAAGGTTAGATCAAAAAGTGCTGAAACGGAAATCCTATACCTTTGTTCATCGCGATCGTACGAAACCACCGGAAAACCGGTCGACGCATTCCTTTCAATCGCGAACTCGACTTGTTCCGGAATAGATTCGGCCGCGTACCCCCTGACTGACGGTGGCATACTCACATCGTTTCGAGATGATTCGAAATGCTCATAAAATTCAGGTGGTACGTATTTCCGATTCGTTCCCTGCATAGCAACGTATTTCCTTGGATCGATAAGAAAAGAAATGTCACGATGACGCTCCTGGTCTTTCGGACCAGAGAGCGCGACATCCTTTATATACGGGACTTTGGACAGAGCCCGCTTCGTCATGATTTCCATATCCAGCGATTCGGAGAGTTTTTCCAATTGGTATCCTATCTTTTCCACCATTTTTTCTTCGGACGGAGAAAAGCTCTTTACGCTGTTTCCAGACCGAATAAACACATTGTCCAAGGACTTCCTGGTATTCAGACTCTGAAACAACAACACTCCGAACAGATTTTTCAAGGCGATTGCCGTTTCCGTGTCATATCCCGTCTTCTCAATAAGTTCCGCCATATACAAAGACACGTCCGAGCGCTCGACACGACTTGAATTCTCCTTCCATCCGTACGCCATATCCTCACCCATTTCGTATGTCGTACGTATCATCCCCTCGATGAATTCACGATACGTTTTCATTTCGTTAACTTCCGGCGACACCAAAGAAGCATTCATCTGAAAAAATTCTTCGATACATCCATCGACCGCTCCCATGATCGCCTCCGTATTGATAGCGACAACCGTATCTTCCAGGACATCTGGATCGATATTATTCGTCATTCTCACGACATCAATGGTTTGTTCCCGTTCCTCCGCAAGATAATTCACCACCTGTTCGGCCGTGATAATCCCCGGAATCAGCTTCTTTCCATCTACGATAGCCCCGATCACTTTTTTCAAGGCATCACAAAAGACGGTATCTCTTTTTATTGAGATATCCGGCTCTGTCAATTCTTGTTTCGGTATCAGTACGTTTTCACCTTCAAACATATAAAAAGGATAGCAAATATTAGTAGCTATGTATATATTTCCTGTCAAAATATCAAAAAAAGCGGCCGAAGCCGCTTTTTTAGTTTCCTAAGACACATCCCATCCCCGTTATCGTTGTAGATTTTTCCTACTTCTTCCGGCTCACGCGGACCCGCTCGGTCTCGTTAAGCACCTGTTTGCGCAAACGCACGTTCGTAGGCGTCACCTCGAGGTACTCGTCGCCGGACATGATCTCGAGCCCACGCTCGATCGTGAGCTCCCACGGTGGAGACAGCTTGAGTGCTTCATCTGCGCCGGACGAGCGCATGTTGGTCAGGTTCTTCCCCTTCACCGGATTGACTGCCATATCGGACCCCTTTGCGGTATTGCCGACGACCAATCCCTCATAAACCTCTACACCGGGGCCGATATAGAGCGTCCCGCGCGTCTGCAGATTGTCGAGTGCGAATGCGGCCGTCTTGCCCGCAATCATCGAAATCATCGAACCGGAATCACGATGAGCGATCTCGCCGACGAACGGGCGGAAACCGACAAACCGGCTCGAAAAAATCCCCTCACCGCGCGTATCGATGATGAACTCGTTTCGATACCCGAGCAGTCCGCGTGTCGGTGCCTCGAAAAGGAGACGCTGGTATCCCCCGCTTCCCTCCTTCATCTCGATCATGAATCCCTTACGCCGGCCAAGCTTCTCGATGACGGTACCGGATGATTCCATCGGACATTCTATGGTCACTTCCTCGAACGGCTCCTGTTTGGCACCGTCCACCTCCTTGATGATGACCTGCGGCTGAGACACCTGTACCTCGTACCCTTCCCGACGCATATTCTCGAGAAGAATAGCGATATGGAGTTCACCACGACCATAGACCTTGTACCGGTCCGTTTCGGAAAAATCGATTTTAAGACCCACGTTGATCTCGAGTTCCTTCTCCAGTCGCTCGCGGATCTGCTGATTCGTCACATATTTTCCCTCACGACCCGCAAACGGACTGTCGTTGACGAGGAAAAAGAGCGAAATGGTCGGCTCGTCGATGTCGATCGCCGGCAGGATTTCCTGTTCGACTGTCGCGGAAATCGTATCACCGATCTCGACGTTCGGAAGTCCGGCCAGAAGCACGATATCTCCGGCATGCGCCACGGGAATCTCCTCGCGATCGAGTCCCTTGAACGTAAAAATCTTCACGATGCGTCCACTCTCGGATTTCCCTTTCACATTGCGAATGAGGATCGTATCGCCGGTCTTCACCTTGCCCTCATATACACGGGCGACGGCGATCCGTCCGAGGAAGTTGTCATAGCCAAGATTGAACGGCTGGGCACGCAGAGGAGCCTCCGAATCATGGAGTGCCTCCGGTACGCGCTCGAGGATCGTATCGAGGATCGGGGAAAGGTCGACACCGGCCTCGTCGAGCGAGCGTTTGGCGATACCCTCACGCGCGATCGCATAGAGAATCGGGAAGTCGAGCTGTTCGTCAGACGCTCCGAGGTCCAAAAAAAGCTCATATACCAACTCGGCGACGACTTCCGGGCGAGCAGCCGGCTTGTCGATCTTATTGAGCACCACAATCGGTCTGAGGCCGAGTTCAAGCGACTTCTTCAAGACGAAACGTGTCTGCGGCATCGGACCTTCCTGCGCGTCCACGACGAGAACGACGTCGTCGATCGAACGAAGCACCCGCTCCACTTCGCTCCCGAAGTCGGCATGCCCGGGAGTGTCTACGATATTGATCTTGGTGTCCTTGTAATACAGCGAGGCGTTCTTGGCGTAGATAGTGATACCCCGCTCCTGCTCGAGTGCGTTCGTATCCATCGAGAAGCCTTCCTGGGCATATCCCGTCTGTTTCAAGAGACCGTCGGTCAGGGTCGTCTTGCCATGGTCGACGTGCGCGATGATGGCGATATTTCGTATATGCATAGCTGGTTCCGAAAAGGGATAAATGGGTGAAATAGGAAAAAATGGGTGAAATGTGTTCGAAAAATAAAAAGGCGCCATCGCCCTTTTCTTCGCGTACCCATTATGCGCCGGAATCAGAAAAATGTCAAAGAACACTAGCAAAAAAAGACGCTCTCAAAAAACTGAATTAAACTTTTCCTATATATAAGGTAAAAAACAGCATATTTACCGAATGACTTGACTTTATCATCTATATATGCGATACTTCATGGTCAGTTCAGGATCTTTCACATTTTGATTCCATCCATTCAATCACCAAAAACCATACGGGAGCCGACCATGCGCATAGAAATAAAACTTACAGAAGCATCTGTCGAAGATATTACACGACTGCGAGACGGTCTTCCAGAAAAGGTCCGTATAACCGGACTACACGAGGAAACCCAAACGCTTGAGGCGACACTTAATTTGACTGTCGATGAGGTATTTCAACTCCTCGCAATTCAGAATATTATCGCTACACCCATTTTTGAGCATACAGACCTTGAACAAAAGTTGTACACAAAAATTGAAGATCTCGACTTCTCGGTTCGAACTCAGAATACTTTCCGACAGAACAAATATGATTATGTTGGTGATATCGCCAAGAAACAACCATACGATCTGCTTCAATTGCATGGGTTCGGGAAAATTTGTCTTGATGAGGTTTTAGTCTGTTTAAAGAAATTTGAACTCACTTTTGGAATGGAGCTCGAATCATTTCCAGATTCAGTGATTATCGGTCGTATCGAAGCTACACGAAAGGAGGAAGAACAAAGAATTGCCAAGGAACGAAGACAGGCGCTTCAAATGAAGCTTCAGATGAATATCATCGACATCGGAATAACTGGAACTGCATTTCAGTTACTTTCAAAAGCTAAACTATACACTGTCGGTCAAGTCGTCAGACATCATCCGGAAGATTTTGTTCGCCTTGGATTCGGAATAAAATCCTTAAAGCAAATAAAAGACAGGCTCGCTACTGTCAATCTGAGACTCGGAATGATCATCATTCTAGATCCCATAGGCTCGTAAATCAGCTGGCAGATAAGTACCGTAGAAAAAGCTTTCATCAGACTGAATACCAAGAAAAGTCATTACGAGAACTTCCCTCGTATCACACTCTCCATCGATTCCTTGTTACAAGGAGAATATGTCATGGACGACCTGGACGAAACCGGGCGGATCGCGTTGGACTGGGTACGGGAATGGCACGAGGTCATCTGTCAGATAATCAGGAAGAATCCTGCCGAAGCCATGTCCCAATCCGTTCAAGCAGCCTGATTCATTGAAAACAATCAAATAGCGTGGTCCAAAGTGACACGCTATTTTTTCGCTTTGAATAAGCAAGAAACCAGTAAACGTACTTCAAAATATTGACTTTACCATCGATCCGTGCGATACTTCATGGTCAGTTCAGGATCTTTCACATTTTGATTCCATCCATTCAATCACCAAAAACCATACGGGAGCCGACCATGCGCATAGAAATAAAACTTACAGACTTGTCTGTAGAAGAAACTGCAAGACTTCAGAGAGAATTCCCGGAAAAAGTCCGCGTAACCGGACTCTGTGAAGAGGCGCAGACATTTGAAGCTCTACTAAAAGTAACGACCACCGAGCTATTTCGATTTCTCTCAGCAGTCTACGACACCACATACGAGCAAAAGCTCTATACAAAAATCGAAGAACTCAAACTCTCAAGTAGCACAAAAAACTGCCTGCATCGTGCTAACATTCTCTACATCGGCGACCTGATACAAGAAAATCCATTCGGACTGAAATGCATACGAGGCTTCGGCGAAATGTCTCTCTCCGGAGTCCAAAACGTTCTTGCTCATATAGACCTTTGCCTCGGCACTAATCTCGAAAATTTTCCCGATCCGGAAGTCGTGAAACGATTGTATGGGGAGGGATGAGATTTTCCGTTCTAAAAAGCGTGGTCCAAAGTGACACGCTTTTTTTATTTATACCAAGCCGGTTACTGTTTTCTGTTGAATCATTGTAGTTCGCAGTATTTCCTCACTTCCGTTGTCAGTTCTCGGTAGATTGTTATTAATTCTATTCGACTTTACGGACTTTATGGACTTTCGACTATTTTGTGCTTGGTTTCCGACCCCGTTCCCGTTTCAAAATTTCACCCAGAGGGTGATCAGCCTTCAGCTGACAAAATTCAAAATCGTTCCCAACCTGATAGACTTTCAACTCTCCCTTTTTCTGTTGTCAGTTATGAGTCGTTAGTTGTTCGTTCCTTTTGACTTTCGACTATTTTCCGCTTTTCGTACCCAACTCGTGAACACGTTAACCCGTTAACTGAACAATGATTTCTCTCCCGTTCCCGTATTCTTCGCATTTCCGCTTTACACTTCGCATTTTTTGGTGTATACTGTCCTTGTAGTGAAAACGGGTGCCCCAGTCGGGGAATCCGTTTTTATTTGAAGAACTACGAAAATAAGCCGTAACACAAACCTATGGAAAACAATTCCATGGTGGGTTCGGGAGAGATCCACGGCGCGACCGCGGGGTCGAAGTCGTGCGATCAGTGCCGCCGAGCGCAGGAAGCCGAAGAAATGGCCTTTGCATTTCTCCTTGCGCTGATGCCGGTAATCACCCTCACGCTCTTCGGGAACATGGGGCTTTTATAAGCCACCTCTCCCAAAAAAATCCGCCCAGAAAAGGCGGATTTTTTCTTTGCTTGAGGTAGAGACGGAGCATGCCCCGTCTCTATATTCCCGTTCCCTGTTAACCCTTCTCGGTTGTAAGTTGTAAGTTGTAAGTTTCTCAGTTCCCAGCCTACTTGCGTATCCCGACCGTCTTCACCGCTTTCCGCATCCGCTCCGCTGCCCGTTCAAGATCGACCGTCTTTCCTTTTGCCAAAGCCCTCAGTTCGGGATCCAAGATGGTGACATCGCGAAACTCCTGCAGATAGTATGCGCGTGCACCCTTGATAAGCTTCGCCATATCTTCGAAATCTTCTTCCGTATGGATTCCGGGAACGACGGTCGTCCGGAATTCGTATGGCACGCCGCTTTTCATAATCAACCGTATGCTTTTCCTGATATTCTCCTCATTGACGACAACATGAGTCGTCTCGGAATATCGTGCTATCCCGTTTTTGATATCCATTGCCACGTAATCGACCAAGCCTTCCCGAAATACCTCCTCGAGTACCTCGGGTCTGGTACCGTTCGAATCAAGTTTCACCGAAAACCCCATCTTTTTGATACGACGAATAAAGGCGACAATGTCTTTTTGGACCGTCGGTTCCCCACCGGTAATACAGACCCCGTCGAGAATTCCCTTCCTTTTTTCAAGGAACTCGAAAAATTGCTTGTCCCGACCGGCAAACGAAGCGATGATTTCCGAGGTCGGCGAAACCAGTTCGGGATTGTGACAAAATGGGCAACGGAAATTGCACCCGACCGTAAACACGGTCGTGGCTATCTTTCCGGGATAGTCTATCAGGGTCATTTTTTGGAATCCGGCAAGCAGCATACGCGATGTGATTCGTCTCAAAGACTTCCGAAGGCTAAACCTTCGGAGAAAGTTTAGCCTTCGGAAGATTTAACCAACCGGTCAATCCGACACCTAGCAATCGCAGGCCATGGTCGACGCAAACGTCAGGCGATCCTGAAACTCCTGTCGCTTGGCCTTATTCCATTGCTTGATCGGGCGGATATACCCCACGATGCGGGAATAGACCTCGGCCTCCTGGAAATTCCGGAGGATAGGGTCGGCCGTATGGCACGACTCACACTTCACGAACGAGGCTCCGGCAGCCTCATACGGCATGAACTTCCCACCCTTCCCGATCTCCGTCTTGCAGTCATGGCAGATGTGCTTCTGCATATGTTTATGTTACCTACTTATTACTTAATGGTGTACAATCCTTATCCTCCGCCCCCTTTGTTATCTGTTGTCTGTTCTGAGCCCCACCGTTGTGAGTTGTGAGTCGATTATCACTCCGCGATCACATATTCATTCACTCCCGCATCCGCCACGCACTGCGGACAGACATGGTGTTCTCCGGCGATATACCCGTGCACCGGGCAGACACTGAAGGTAGGCGTGAGGGTGAAATACGGGAGCTTATACTTCTCGGCGATGCGCCGGACCAGGTTCTTCGTCGCGTCCACGTCCCAGATCCGCTCCCCGAGGAAGCCGTGCAGTACCGTACCGCCCGTATACTTCGTCTGGAGCTTGTCCTGCAGTTCGAGTGCCTCGAAGATGTCGTCGGTAAATCCGACTGGAAGTTGCGAAGAGTTGGTGTAATACGGTTGCGCGCCATGTTTGCGGACTGCATCGTCGTTGGCAAAGATGATATCCTTGTACTTCTCACGATCGATGGCGGCCAGACGATGGGATGTCCCTTCTCCCGGCGTCGCCTCGAGGTTATAAAGGTTGCCGGTCTCTTTCTGATATCCGATGATGCGCTTACGCATGCGCTCCAACACCTTCTCGGCGAATGCCTGTCCCTTCTTCGTGGTGATATCGGTCCCAAGCAGGTTCACGATCGCCTCGTTCATGCCGATGAGTCCGATGGTCGAGAAATGGTTCGCCCAATACTGTCCCCGACGGCCCTTGATCGGTGCGAGATAGAACTTGGTGTACGGATAGAGCCCGCGGTCGGTCATCTGCTCGACGAGCTTCCGCTTGATTTCGAGACTCGCCTTGGCGATATCCATGTATCTTTCGAGTCGCTCGAAAAATTCCTTCTCGTTTGTCGCGAGATACCCGATCCGAGGCATATTGACGGTCGCCACACCGACCGAGCCGGTCAAGGGAGCCGCCCCAAAGAGTCCACCTCCACGCTTGTGGAGCTCGCGGTTATCGAGCCGGAGCCTGCAACACATCGAGCGTGCGTCCTCCGGATCCATATCGGAATTCACAAAGTTCGCGAAGTACGGAATGCCATATTTGGCCGTCATCTCCCAAATCGGACGGAACCGGTCGTCCTCCCAGTCGAATTCCTTGGTGATATTGTAGGTCGGGATCGGGAACGTGAACACGCGTCCGCTCGAATCCCCTTCCATCATGACTTCCGCGAACGCACGGTTGATCATATTCATTTCCTCCTGGAAATCGCCATAGGTATCGTTCTTCGGCTCACCACCGATGATGACCGCCTGACTCGCAAGCGCCTTCGGTGGCGTGATATCGAGGGTGATATTGGAAAACGGCGTCTGGAAACCGACGCGCGTCGAGACGTTCATATTGAACACGAACGACTGGATTTCCTGCTTCACCTGCTTGTACGACAGCTTGTCATAGCGGATGAAGGGCGCGAGCAACGTGTCAAAGTTCGAAAATGCCTGCGCACCGGCCACCTCACCCTGGAGGGTATAGATGAAGTTCACCATCTGTCCGAGGAGTGCGCTGAAGTGCTTCGACGGGCCCGAGGAGATCTTACCCGCGACACCGGTAAATCCCCGTCGGATGAGATCGTGCAGGTCCCAACCGCAACAATAGGCGGAAATCTGCTGAAGATCGTGCAGATGGACGTCACCATCCTCGTGCGCCTTCCGGATCTCGGTCGGATACACCCGGTTCATCCAATAGCGCGAGCTGACGATGGAAGCGATATAGTTGTTGAGACCCTGGAGAGAATATGCCATGTTCGCATTCTCCTTGACCCTCCAGTCCATCTCTTTGAGATACTTGTCCACCAGATCGGACGAATCATCAAGAGACTTCTCGATGTCACGGAGTTTGCGACGCTCTTCACGATAGAGGATATATGCTTTGGCGGTCTCTTCAAAATCGAGGATCATGAGCACCCGCTCCACCATATCCTGCACATCCTCGACCGACGGCATGAGTCCGTTCTTGAATTCCTTCCGCAGGAGGCTCACTGTCTTTGCGGAAACCTTCTTTGCTTCGGTCACACTCCCCTCGCCGGTCGCCTCGAGAGCCTTGGCCACGGCCTTGATAATCTTTGTTTCCTCGAACGAAACAGTTCTCCCGTCCCGCTTCACAACCTTCCGAAAATCGGCTTTGGCAGCCGTCTTCTTCGGGAGGCGCTTCGGACTCGACGGTCGCTTCGCTTCCTTGGGCGCCTTCCCTCGTTTCTTCGTCGTTCCCACTTGAGCCATACGCGGTTTTATTGTCTGATTATCTGTTTTTTCAACTATATGTTGTGGTTGTAATGAAAATAATAGCACAAGGCAAAAAACCGTGCAAGTGTCGCTTCGCTCAGCCATTATTCGTACTTCGTACTTCGGATGACTCTGTCCGGATACGATATGATGACAAAAACACCGGCCCGACAGAGGTATCGGACCGGCTCTTGAAAGAGGCTTATTTCATCGCCTTTTTATCGGCCTTCATCAACCCCAGCAACTCGTTCGACCTTTTGGGAATAGATACCAACGTTGTCTATCCATTGATGCACGTCGACCGGGGAATGTCCCGCACACGAAGCCCCGCATTTCCAGACGATGAGCTCCCGCGGAGTATCGAGCGCCAATCCGTGCACGAGATAGTCGAGCCGAGAACCGACGACGGCGACCGCCTCTTTGGGACTCCCGAAACAAGAATATCCACTCTCAGTGACATTGTCACCTCCTCCACGGAAACCCCAATAGTTGTAGCAGGTCCGACCGGCAGAGTCCTTCGGAGAATACTTTCCCCAATTCGACTCATGTTTGGCGATAGAAACGAGAAACGTAGCTGTCTTCGGATCTTGTTTCGCAATATACGGTACCATGGCTTCAATAGGGCTTCCCTCGACCATCTTTCCGACTTCCCGCTCGAACCGGGTCTTCACGTGCGGAGTCGTCTTGGTAGCCAATGCCGATGTCTCGATGGCATATCCCGTTCCCGTAGCGTCCGAGAAAATCAGAAGGGCGAAGAAGCCGACGGAAACCAGAAGCGCCGAAAGATACAGGACACTCTCGTCCATGACTGGTTTTTTCTTTTTGTTATCGTCTTTCTTGACGATAGACGCCGTTCGTTTCATATTTTTTTGTTTGCTTTTTTCCCTTTATGGAAGGGGTATGAACGGATATTGCATATAAAAAGACCGGCTCACCCGGTCTTTGCTTTCCTATTCATCTGTGTACAGTATAGCATGCCTGGAAGGAAAACACAAGACCTCCTGGAAATATTATAAGGTGACTGTACTATCACGAACGGTCGCACGCCTTACCTTGAAAGAAGGCGCATAATATTTTAGAGTGAAGGTATGGAACGCGACATCTCCAACACCATTTTCCGTCTCGGATTTTTTTCCGCGATCGGCATTGTCTTGATTCAGGCCGTTTTGTCCGTCGCTCCACTTATGTTCCGTCTGACCGAGGGTCGTCCCGGATGCGATACACCGATCCATTGGCGACTCGGCGATGTCGACTCACGGTTTCCGGTCGATAGAAAGACCTTTCTCTTGACTGCGATCGAAGCGGGGAACGTCTGGGAAAAAAGAATCGGGAAAAAGATGTTCATCTATGACCCGCAAACATCGTTTGCCGTGACGACCGTATTCGACGACCGACAGAAAATGCTCTACGACTCGCAGGGACTCGAAAAAACGGTCGCCCAATATCAGAAGGACGCTGCGGTTCTCAAAAATACCTATGATACCCTTCAGGCTGGCTTCAAACGCGACCAGACAGTCCTGAATGACCGGATAGCCTCGTATCAGAAAGCCTTGGCCGTCTACAACGACGATGTGAGTCAGGCAAATGCGGCAGGCGGTGCCACACCTGACAAATATGCCTCTCTGGAAAAGAGGCGAAAGGAGCTCGAGAAGGAACAGTCGGTAATCAAAAAAGAGACGGATCGGATTTCTATGGAAGTCGACCAGGTGAACGCGGCGGCAGGAAAGATCAATACCAAGACAACAAGCGTCAAAAACGATATCCAAACCTATCGCCAGAAATATGGTGAACCGCAACCGTTCATAGAAGGACTCTACGAGTCGCCACTACGATCGATCACCATTTACGAATTCAAGGGAGTCGATGATCTTCGTCTCGTCATCGCGCACGAGTTCGGGCACGCACTCGGCATCGCACAGCATGCCCCAGACGATCAGAGTGCCATCATGTATGCCATGATGGGCGGGCAAGACCTCCTCCACCCCGGTCTCACTGAAGCCGATATCAAAGCCTACGAAGCCGTCTGCCCTGCAAGCGCCGTATCGCCTCGTGATGCCTTCGTATCGTATCTCGTGGACACTCCGTACCCTGAAATGAAACTGGGAACGATTTTTACGCTTTTCTCCACTTTGGTCACCTCGGCGATTCTTGTCCGATAGACAAAGAAGGAGTACAGTGAAGTGCATCCCATTCATCATTTTCCCTATGAACAAATCCGGGAATCGCCCCGTTGTGCTCATCATCCTCGATGGATGGGGCTATCGAAAAGAGACGGAAAACAATGCCATCGCGACGGCCGATACGCCTTTTTTCGATTCGCTCCTCCGGAATTTTCCACATTCCTTGTTGCAGGCAAGTGAGGGAAGCGTCGGCTTGCCGGACGGACAAATGGGCAATAGTGAGATCGGTCACATGACTATCGGTGCCGGATCTGTCATTGATACCGACCTCGTCCGCATCTCGAAAGCGGCGACTGGGAATGAATTTCTCCACAATCCCGCATTCGGAACCCTCTTCACGCATGTCTTGAAACACGATTCCGTCCTTCATGTGAAGGGGTTGCTTTCAGATGGAGGCATCCATAGTCACATGGATCATCTTTCGGCGTTCCTTGAGGCTGCCAAGGCCATGGGAATCACAAAGGTCGCCATCCATGCCTTCACCGACGGACGCGATACCGCCCCACAAAGCGGAGCCTCTTATCTCCGCGAACTCGAGGAAATCATCGACGACCTCGGTATCGGCTTCATCGCTACCGCCTCAGGACGATTCTATGCCATGGATCGGGACAAAAATTGGGACCGCGTCAAGAAAGCGGAACGGGCCATTTTCCACGGTGAGGCCGAGCGAAGAGTGAAGGGTCGCCCCTCCGAGATCCTCTCAGCGCTTTATGCCGAAGGGGTTCTCGACGAACATCTCGAACCGATCGTCTTTCTCGACGGGGACGGAGAAACCTATCCCGTACGGGAAAATGACGGTATCCTGTTCTTCAATTTTCGTTCTGACCGATCGCGACAACTTTCCGCCCGTATCGTCGAACACGCACAGGAAAAGAATCTTTGTTTCGTCACCCTCACACAGTACGACGAGACACTCCCCGCAATCGTCGCTTTTCCGCCGGTTCTTCCCGACACCACACTCGGCCGTGAAATCGCGAAGGCCGGACTCTGCCAGGTCCATGTCGCCGAAACCGAGAAGTATGCCCATTCAACCTATTTCTTGAACGGCGGATGCGAACTCCCCGAAAACGGCGAGGAAGATATCCTGGTCGAAAGTCGGAAGGATGTCCGCACGCACGACGAGGCACCAAAAATGCGTGCGCATGAAGTCACCGACAAGGCGATCGAGGCGCTTGATCGTGGCACGGACTTCCTGTTCATCAATTTCGCGAATGCGGACATGGTCGGTCATACCGGAAATGTCCCCAAAATCATCGAGGCCGTCGAATGCCTCGACAAGGAACTCCGGCGGGTCGTTGAGAAAGCCTCTGGGCTCGGAGGGATCACCATCGTTACCGCCGACCATGGGAATGCCGAATTGAACATCGACCCGGAAACCGGAACGATCCATACCGCACATACCACGAATCCGGTCCCGTTCATCGTGACCGCATCCGGATCAGTTCGCGATGGAGGCTTGGCTGATATTGCCCCGACTATCCTTTCCCTCTTGGGTCTCCCCATCCCGGACGCTATGACAGGGAGGAATCTTTTCACTTCTGAGAACAAAAAATAGGCTTTGGAAAGCCGTTTTGAAAACATTTTCGGATGAATATCGTATGAATTCCACAGAAAGCACAAATCAAGACACGCCGAACGAGAAGCAGAGGACGCACATGAATGAACCCGGCTATCAAGAGCAGTCCGACGTCGAGATAATAGAGCTCGCGAAAAAAAACGCGGATTTCTTCGGTGTCCTCATGGAACGCTACGAGACGCCTCTCTTGCGGTACATCCATCGGATATCGTCCTTCGATCACGACGACGCCGAAGACATCCTGCAGGAATCCTTCATCAAGGCCTATCGGAATCTCAATGATTTCGATCACGATTCCAAATTTTCGAGCTGGATGTATCGGATCGTCAGAAATCAAACCATAGACGTCGCACGAAAACGGAAGATTCGAGTCACGGTCTCGATAGACGAACATGATCTCTCACACATACTCCGCGCCACGACGGATATCGAGGATGAAACAGCGAGAAAATATGACCTGGCACGAATAAATATCGCCGTACGGTCCCTGCCGGAAACCTATCGCGAGGCGCTTATCCTCCGCTTCCTCGAGGAAAAATCCTACGAGGAAATCATGGACATCCTTCACCTTCCGAAAGGCACCGTGGCAACCCTTATCAGCCGGGGAAAGAAACTGCTTCACGAACATCTGCGGAAAGAAGGAATCGAACGATAACTATATGAGTATGAACGATCAGAAACCAGATACGCTCGCCGAAAAAATACTCGGGAAGATCAAGGACGAAGGCATCCACCCGGAGGCCTCGTGGAAGTTCATCTTCCGAAGGACGCTCTTGTGGACCGGCATCGCGCTCGCCGGATTGTTCGCTGCGGTTTCTCTTTCCATCGTCATATCATCCCTTCTTTCCATAGACGAGGGCATATTCGGATTCGCCCCGAAACACCTCTTCTCACCGGCGGTCTTCCGGGCACTCCCCTTCCTGTGGATCGGCTCGCTTTTGGCATTTGTCACACTCGCCGTCTTCGAATATCGGGAAACCGGGCACGGATATCGGCATCGCCCGACATTCGTCATATTGACGACGTTCCTGATCGTCTTCGCGATCGGATTCATACTGCATCTCTTACAAATCGGCGAACGATCGGATATCGTTCTCAGGAATGCGATTCCGTCGTATGACCGATCCGTCAGCTCTCGTGACGATTTTTGGAAACACCCCGAAGACGGCTTTACCACGGGTACGGTTTCGGAAATCCTTCCTGACGGATTTCTGATTGAGAGTCCGGACGGGAGTTCACTCGATGTCCACACGGATGAGGATACCGTCGTTCGTCTGCCAGCTGCCATCATGACCGGGAAAGAAGTCCGCATCGTCGGCGTGCAGGAACCGAACGGACGGATTGATGCGGAAGAAATCCTTCCAGTAAAACTACCGAAGGAAAGAGGGAGGGGAAACAACGCCCGGGGATTCAAAGGAGATCAACCGACTCCGGATCAGAAAATCAAAGATCCCCTCGAAAGCACGGAATAACGTATTTCGATGAAAAAGTCCGAACGAGATGTTCGGACTTTTTTTACGTTTGTCGAAAAAATGACAGTATTCTTCTTAGGCGGAGAACTCCAGCAGAAGATACGCGTCATACCCCCATGTCTTTCCCCATCCCGGAGACCTCTTCGTCAGTTCTTCCGGAAATTTCACGCTTTCCATCCGGAGGAGTGACAACCCGGCCTGTAGACCGAAGTTTACATAGTCATCGGTCGGATGATCGTAGACATCGAGTACGGAACTGTTTCCATGGATGTCGAAATACTCCTGAGTGAACACTTCGGTTCTTTCCACTGATGTCCCATGCGAATTAAGCTTGAGCCAGGATATATCTTCACTCCTTGCCATACTTCCCGGCAGATACAGGTACGGATGAGGCACGGAAACGATGACCCGCCCGCCGGGCTTCGTCCCCTTCCATGCCTGCACATACGCTTCCCTCATGACCTCCGAATCATTGTACATGAGTACGCTTGTCAAAGTGACGACGTCGAAGGAGTCATCATCGTATGGCAACCGTTCAATACATCCCGGTTGATACCGTATGCCGAGAGTGTTTGAACGTTCCGCCTCGCGCAAAATGTTCGTATCCTTATCGATACCCCACACGATCCCACCTTTTTGTGCCAGCAATGACGCGAAATATCCGCTCCCACATCCGGCTTCAAGGATACCTTTTCCCTTCACATCGCCTATCATACGGATTACCGCCGGACGATTGATGAAATCCCCTACCAGCTTCGGGTTTTCACGATGGCCCCAAAATTCCTTTTGATCACCGAATGTCGTCATGACATACCTCCACATGTTTCGTTCTTGAATAGAGTACCTGTTAAACAACTGCCGGTATCATATTCCATTTGTCGTCACATTCGTATAATATGTTAATTTATTCGCATCGAAGAATGAGTACTGTTTATTTTATGGCTTCTCTAGTTGATTTTATTTCCTCTTCTTGCTATCATTATTTTGTCGGGTTTTGACGACAAAGTGCGTATGATTCCACAACTAAGAAAACTCGGCTTCTCAGATAATGAAGCGCAAATCTATCTTGCCGCACTCGAACTCGGCGAGGCTTCCGTCCAGCGGATCTCGCAGAAAGCGAAGCTCAAGCGGACCACATCATACGGCATCATCGAGTCTCTTCGTGAACGAGGTCTCATCAAGACGACTAAGAACCGCAAGAAGACGCTGTATCTCGCCGAAGATCCGAGACGACTCAAGGAACTTGCGCAGGAAGCGGAACGGACAGCGGAGTCCATCCTTCCATCGCTCCTCGCCATATCGAATTTGATCGACCGAAAACCGAAGATTTTGTACTTCGAGGGGATAGAGGGGATAAAGGACTTGTATAAAGAAACGCTCCTTCATGCCGATACGCCCATACGAGGTTGGCTGTCCGCTGGGTCATTTCGGACAGAAGAGTCATGGTTCGACGAATACTACCGGCCGAAACGGAAAGAAAAGCGTATCTATACCGATGTCATCGTTGCCGACCTGCCGGAGACGAAACAATACCACCTAAAAGATCGTGAGGATTTCCATCGCACAAAAATTGATGCTTCCGGAGAGAAAACCATCGAATCCGACATCCTGCTCTTCGGTACCCGGCACATCGCCATCCTCTCCTGGGAAGAGATGACCGGCGTTGTCATCGAAAGCGCGAAAATCCACGCCACGCTCTCGGGTATATTCATGTCACATTGGAATTCGCTTCCGTAGTCGGATAAAGGATAAATTCGGTAACGATAGAAACACAACCGGCTACGCAATTGCATAGCCGGTTGTGTTTGTTCGTACGAATGACTTCCGTAGATAATGAGGAAACGTGCTGAATCGTCAGTATGGAAAAACATACTGGACGAACAGTCCGGCGATGACGCTTGCGACGAAGAGTATGGAGACGACCCTGACCGCTTCGGATTTGTTCCGTTCTTCCTTGAAGAGGACCAGAATACCCAAGCCTCCGCTCGCAGAGAGACCTGCGATCAGCGAGCCGTACGTAAGAACCCCTTTCAGATACAGTTCGGTCAGACCGACCGAAACCGCGCAGTTCGGAATGAGTCCGAATAAGGCCGCCAAAAACGGCTGAAATATCCCGCCACTGAGAAATATACGGGCTAAGGTGGCGTCACCAAGTTCGAAAAAGGCGAGATCGATAGCAAGTGTGGTCACGAAGATAAACAGATAGATCTTCAATGCATGACTCAACGGGTGAAGAAATATCCTTTTCACGGAAAATCCCGCTCCCGACGTCTCGACATGATGGCCACAACAGGCTCCTTCCGTCAGGACGTCGCAATGGGCATGTCCCGGATCGTCGTGTCCGTGTTCATAGGCTTCGACATGCACAAGTGTCCGTGCCCGGTCTTTCCGATAAAGAAGATCGAGTACATAGCCGAATACGATCGCGACAACGACCTTGGTCGCGATCAACGGAATGATGAGTCCGGTCCTATCAGGATGAGACAGGATGACCGGAATGGCTTCGTCCGACGTCGCCAGATACACGGCCATCAGGGTTCCTATGGTCAGAAGCCGCTGCAC
>CAITOC010000050.1 GCA_903893925.1 Candidatus Moraniibacteriota bacterium | reverse complement strand
TTTCGAATTTTGAATTTCGGAAGGGGAGCGGGAACCATCCTACGCCAAAGCTACGACGTGGCACAGCCCGCCTACGCTGAGGCTGCGACGTGGCGAAGCGGGGAGATCAGACAACAAAAGAAAACGTGCAGAGAATGATTTGTTGGCTGGAAGACTATTTTTTATGGCTTATATAAGGAATCATATATTTCATAACCGTGAAAAAGTAGAGTTATTTGCATATTTTTCACGGTTATGTTGACAAAACAGTGAAACGTTACTATACTGGCAGTATATGGCAAAAACACTCAGCGTATACGGAAAAATAGCGACTCTTCGTGAACGATACTTCCGTGCATCCGTCGGCAAGGAGGCACTTCTTCGCATGCTCTCTGCGTCCGAGGTGGCCGAGCAGGTATACAACTCCAACGCGATTGAAAACAGCACCCTTTCACTCGAGGAAACCGAGAAAATCCTCCTTCAGATCGATCTGGATCGGTATATTTCCGAGCGGGAAATATTCGAGGCGAGGAATCTGGGGCGGGTGGTTTCGTATATTGACACGCGTGCCAAGGAACAGGAGCTGACCGTTCCGGTCATCTTGTCACTTCATAAGATGCTTATTTCGAATATCCGTGATGATATCGCCGGACGGCTCCGGAATGAACATGAATTCGTACGTGTCGGTAATCATATCGCACCGAACCCGCAAGAGGTCCCGAGTCGTCTTGATGACATGTTGGTCCGATATCATTCCGACAGCCATGTGAATATCATCGAGCGTATAGCTCGACTGCATCTTTCATTCGAATACACGCATCCGTTCTGTGACGGGAATGGGCGTATCGGTCGTGCCGTCAATAACTACCTGTTGATCCGGGAGGGATTCGTCCCGATCAATATAAAATTCATCGATCGAAAAAGCTATTATGAGGCGTTCCGGGAATTCGACCTGAGCGGGACGACCGCCATCATGGAAGAAATCGTTGGGAAGGCATTGACGAACAGCTATCATCGCCGTTTGGCATATCTGGAGAACAAGGAGATCATCACGCTTGTTGACTTCGCGAAGCGTCATTCCCTTTCCCATTCGAACCTGATCAATAAGGCGTGTCGGCAGACGATCGAGGCGTTCTTGGAACAGGGCGTCTGGAAAATCGGTGACACGTTCATTTCGGATGGGAACAAACGGGGATAGCGGTCGGGTATATAATCAATGAATACGTTCAATCCTATGGGAAAATCGACCATTTCGAAAAATTCGGAAGAAGATGCGTTGAGGATTCGGAATATCAAAAAGATGGGTCACGGCAAGGGCGGCATTACCATCGAGGTCGATTATTTCAAGACTTCGCAATGGTTTAGGGATGATGCCGGGAAGCCGTTTCAACCCTTCATTATCCTTTTTGTACACAAGGAATCATATTTCATACTGGACGCGAACATGGTCAAGCCGAGCCAGAAGTTTCTTGCCGATTTTTTCGATCAATTTCTTGGAATATTGGAAACCGGTCGGTTTAGTGTCGGAAATATCGTCGTGAAAAAACGGGAGCTCTTTGATCTGTTCGAAAAATCGGCGGCTGATCTGGACATCGGAATCGAACTAATGAAGCGATTACCCTCGGTCGAATCCGTGAAGGGAAGCATGACGAAATTATTCAATACTGAAACAGGACGGGAAAAACCGAAGCAGAAGAATGCCGCGAAAAAGAAGGCTTTTCGGAACGTGTATCAGTTCAAGATTCTCCTGACGGGATCGAAGCCTCCCATCTGGCGAAGAATCCTGGTTCCTGAGAAGTATTCCTTTTGGGATCTGCATGTCGCGATCCAGGACGCGATGGGTTGGATGGATTGTCATCTGCATGAATTCCAAACGATCAGAAAGAATCATGGGGATGAACGGACTATCGGGATTCCGAATCCGGACAACGATGACGATGACATCGAACCGGGGTGGAATGAGATGATTTCTGACGTGTTTCTCGAAGAAAAAAGGATGCGATACGTGTATGATTTCGGTGACTATTGGGTGCATTCGATCACCTTGGAAAAGATCCTTCCGAGAGAAATGGACGTGGAATATCCGATCTGCATCGCTGGGAAAATGGCCTGCCCCCCTGAGGACAGCGGGGCGCTCTGGGGCTATTATGATATGTTGGAAATATTGAAGCGTCCGAAGCATCCGGACTATAAGGATACCGTCGAATGGATCGGGGACGAGCATTTCGATCCAGAGCAATTCGATCCGGAGGAGGTCTCTTTCAGTGATCCGAAACAAGCGTTGAAAGAGCATGGAATCGAATAGTAATCCGGTATACTGAATCAATACTATGCAAACTGACAATCATCTGTTGGCGAAGATCGGGCAGTATGCGCTTATCCGGAACGGTGAGGCACGCGTGTTGATGCTGGAGCGGATAGGATCGAAGACCTGGGCGTTTCCCGGCGGTCGGTTGGACAAGGGCGAGTCATGGGACGCGGCCTTCGTCCGGGAGGTCCTGGAGGAGACCGGTTTCGCCGTCGTCTCGATGAGACCCTTCGCCACGAACACCATCTCCGATCCGTATCCGAAGTATCGCGTGTATTTCGACACAGTCGTACGGAGCACCGATGACATTCGGTTGAGTCCCGAACATTCGGATTTCCGATGGATATCGGCCGACGATTTTCCGGAACTCATCTTCGAGGATGAACTGGTGGCACGAGTCGTCTCGGATTTCTTGCGGGAGGGGAGATAAGGCATTGAACAGATAACTTACAACTGACAACTTACAACTTACAACGGGAGAGAGTTGCTCCGTTCACGGGGTAACGAGAAAATATAACAATTGACCAGTTAACGGGCTAATGAGTTCACGGGTTGGAGATGGGAATGTTGCAGAAAAGAATAATGGGTGCGGTACATTATTGTGCTGATTCTGATATACTTTCAGTAAGTGGCAGCTCTATATCAAAGGATATGGCAAAAAAACAACAGAAAAATTTCGCATTCATCGACAGTCAGAACGTCAATCTCAGTATCCGCAATGCCGGGTGGAAGTTGGATTTTTCACGGTTCCGTATATATCTTTCGGAAAAATATGCCGTCGAAAAGGCGTTTTTGTTTCTCGGATATGTCGAGGGGAATCAGGATATATATACGAGACTTCAGGAAGAGGGATTTATCCTGGTGTTCAAGCCGACCCTGAAATACAAGGATGGTACCGTGAAAGGAAACTGCGATGCGGAATTGGTCTTGCAGGCGATGATCGAATTTGGAAATTATGACAATGCCGTCCTGGTGACGGGGGACGGTGATTTCCATTGTCTGGCCACGTATCTGTTGAAGGAAAACAAATTGGAGAAAATCCTCATTCCGAACCAGAAGACGTACTCGGCATTGCTGAAGCGGTTCCCGTCCGAATACATAGCATTCATGACGGACCTGAGGGTCAAACTCGAATTCCATCCGAAAAAGAAAAGAACCCCATAAGGACGGAACCTTACAGGGCGCTTTTCGTAGTGATACCGTCATTATAGGCTATGAAATGGGGTTTGTCAATACTTACTCATATATGGTTCCGGATAGAGGGGCGGGTATTTTTTGAAACGTTACTATGAAACTCGATGCCCATGTTCATCTGATCGCCTCGCTCGGTCTCTCCAAAGATATCGAGGACGCGGTGTTTTCCGGTAACGCGCGGCGAATCTATCGGATCGGGGACAGATAACCGAGAACTTACAACTTACAACGAGAGAGAGTGGTTCCGTTCACGGGGGGAATAGGGTATACTGGAATCATAAATCAGATAAGTCGCAGAAACGTATGTCGAAGATCGTGCAAGTGGAAGGACGGGAGATCCTGGATTCGCGGGGCAACCCGACGGTCGAGGTGAAGGTGACGCTCGAGGACGGGACGATCGCCGTGGCCGGTGTGCCGAGCGGCGCGTCTACGGGGAAATTCGAAGCCGTCGAATTGCGTGATGGCGACAAGGGCCGGTATCGCGGACTCGGAGTGTTGCAGGCGGTGGCGAACGTGAACGGTGAACTCCGCGAGGCGGTCGTCGGGCTCGATGCGGGGGACCAGGCAACGCTCGACAAGACGATGATTGATCTTGATGGGACCGAGAACAAGGGACGGCTCGGGGCGAACGCGATTCTCGGTATTTCGCTTGCGGCCGCACGTGCGACCGCGCAAAGCGCCGGGAAGCCGCTTTACGCGCATATTCGGGCGCTTGCCGGGTTATCCGAAACAATCGACTCGTTTCCGATTCCGATGTTCAACGTGATCAATGGCGGGAAGCACAGCGATTCCGGTTTGTCAGCACAGGAATTCAAGCTCGTGCCGGCCGGCATCTCCGACTATCCGGACCAGCTTCGGGCGGGCAGCGAGACCTTCCATGCGCTCAAGGGCATTCTCGAAAAGGCGGGACTCTCGGTCGGTGTCGGCGACGAGGGCGGATTCGCTCCGCACATGGAGAGTCACGCTCAGGCGCTCGAGACGCTTCATCAGGCGATGACGGTCGCTGGATATGCGCCGGGCAAGGATATTTTCATCGGCTTCGACGTGGCGGCGAGCTCGTTTTACGACGAGACCGAGGACAAGTATCTCCTCAAGCCGGAGAACGTCGAGCTGACGCGCGAGAGCATCGTGAATCTGTATCGTGATTGGATCGAGAAGTACGCCGTCGTTTCGATCGAGGACGGATTGCACGAGGAAGACTGGGAAGGGTGGACACAGATGAACGCGAAACTTTCGAAGGAACATGCGGCGTGGGGCAAGGAGACAATGCTGATCGGCGACGACCTCCTCGTCACGAACCCGAAGCGCCTCGCGAAGGCCATCGAGGCCAAGTCATGCAATGCCGTGCTCATCAAGGTGAATCAGATCGGTACGCTGTCCGAGACGCTTGAGTGTATGAATCTCGCGCGTGCGAACGGTTTCGCATCGGTCGTGTCACACCGTTCCGGCGAGACGGTGGACGACTTCATCGCGGACCTTGCGGTCGGCGCGAGCGCCGGCTTCATCAAGACCGGATCGCTCTCACGCGGCGAACGCCTCGCGAAGTACAACCGCCTCCTTGCCATCTGGGACGAGACGCGGGGTTGATCAATCTTTCGATCACAATACTATGCTGTTCCGAAAACGCCACGATGTCATCTGTATCGGTTCGACGTCCAAAGACGTCTTCTTCCCGACCGACGAGGGTATCATCCTCGAGACGCCGGAGGACCTGACCGCGCAGCGTAAGGTCGCGTTCGAACTCGGCGGGAAGTATCGTGTCGCCGAACGCTACGAGGCGACCGGCGGAGTCGCGGCCAATGTCGCCTGGGGACTTTCAAAGCTCGGTATCGATGCGGCGCCGTACAGCAAACTCGGCGACGACGAGATCGGGCGCTGGGTCTTGGACGAGTTTCGCAAAGCGGGTATCCCGACCGACAAGATCGCCGTCGATCACGGGGTCGGAAGCGATCTTTCGGCGATCATCGTCCTGACGCAAAGCGGGGAACGGACCATCTTCCATAATCGTGATGCGAATGATCGGTTGGAAATCATCCCGGATCGGCTTTCGGGAACGGGATGGTTTTTCGTGAGCGCGCTCAACGGAGATTGGGAAGATAAGTTACAAACGATCACCCGGATCGCGGCGGAGCAGGGTGTACGTATCGCCTACAATCCCGGCCAGCACAATCTTCGCGGAAATCCGACTCTTGTCTGGGAGACGCTCTCCAATGTAGACGTCCTTGTCCTCAACAAAGATGAGGCACTCGAACTGGTTATGAAAGCACATCCCGATGCGACGAACGATCGACTCAATGACGAAAAATACCTCTTGTCCGCACTCGCATCCGCCGGAGCGGGTGTCATCGGCATGACCGACGGGGATCGCGGTGCCTGGGGGACGGACGGAACCGGATTCTGGCACTGTGCCATCGGACCGATTCCCAAGGTCGTCGATACGACCGGCGCCGGAGATTCCTTCGGCTCGGCGTTTTTTGCCGCGGTCGCGTTTCATGGGAAGACCGTACCAGACGCACTCCGCTTCGGAATCGCGGAGAGCGGGAACGTCGTTACGGAGTATGGCGCCTCGGCCGGACTGCTTGATCTCGCCGAACTGGAACGACGTGCTGAAGGGCTTTCGACGTCGGTACTCTGACCGTCTTTTAAAGGGAAAGTGTGCTATACTGGCGGTGAACATACAAACACGACCGAATACCTATGGGTTTGTTTTCCAGTAAGGGGAAAAAGGACATATTTCTCGCGCTCGATATCGGGACCGAAGTCGTGAAAGCGCTCGTGTGCCGCATTGATCGTGAAGCGTCGCGTGCCGAGGTTATCGGTGTGGGGCGGACATTCCAAAAGACCGGAAACATGCAAAGCGGAGCGGTGTCCGATATCGCCGGCGTCATCGCGTCGGCTCGCGAAGCGATCGTCCTTGCCAAGAAGAACGCCGGCGTGAAGGAAGTGAAAAAAAGCATCATCGGTATCGCCGGCGAGCTTGTCAAAGGGACGACGACGACCGTGCACTACGATCGTGTGAATCGCAATATCCGCATCGGGATGCAGGAACTCCGGATGATTATCGAGAAGGTGCAGGAGAAGGCGTTCGAGCGTATAAGACGCCAACTCGCCTGGGAGACGGGACAAAGCGATATCGAGGTGAAGCTTATCAATGCCGCGCTCGTCGATGTCCGTATCGACGGGTATCGCAAGACGAACCCGCTTAATTTCCAGGGTGGTGACGTATCTATGAGCGTGTTCAACGCGTATGCGCCGATGGTACATCTCGGCGCACTCGAGACGATCGCCGGCGAGCTCGGACTCGATCTGCTTTCCATCGCGGCCGAGCCGTATGCCGTCGCGCGGGCGATCGAGGTGGAGGATATGATGGATTTCAGCGCCGTCTTCATCGATGTGGGTGGCGGGACCACCGATATCGCCGTGGTACGAAACGGGGGACTCGAGGGAACCAAGATGTTCGCACTTGGTGGTCGCGCGTTCACGAAACGCCTTGTGCAGGTGTATGGTATCGCGTTCGATGTCGCGGAGCGTCTCAAAATCGACTATTCGCTCGGTAAACTTCCTTCGGATCAAGCCGAAGAGATCGCGCGTCTTTTTGAAGAGGATTGCCAGGTGTGGCTCGGCGGCGTGGAACTGTCACTGCTCGAATTCGCCGAGACCGATCTGCTGCCCAATCGGATATTCCTGTGTGGTGGAGGTTCCGCGCTTCCCGGTATCCGGTCGTCGCTTCTGTCCGGAGAATGGTCGTCCGGACTTCCCTTCGGCGCCGGGGTCGAAGTCGGGTATCTGCAACCCAAAGACGTCGTCCGGGTCGTGGATACGACCGGATCGCTTACGAACCCGCAGGATATCCCGCCGCTCGGTCTCGCGAATCTTGTTTTGCTCGAGGAACTGGAAGGGGAACGGATGCTGACGGACCTGCTTCGGCGAAGCATGGAATCCATCGACAAGAAATAAACAGGTACGCCTATGCCGCAGACTTTCTATGTCACCAAGGACGAGGAGATCCTCTCGATCGTCGGCAGACTCCGTTCTTCCGAGTTGCTCGAGAACGTGTTCGTCATACCCAAGCGGGCGTTGGTCCTGCAAAGTATCGTCAATCTGCGCATGTTGAGCCGTGAAGCCGAGAAGGCCGGTAAGCAGGTGATCATCGTGACCCAGGATGAGAATGGGAGGCGATTGGCCGAGAAAGCCGGACTTGCAACCCGTGCGTACTCCGAAGAAGCGCTCCGGGAGCCGGAGCCGGTCATCCGCGAAATTCCTGCCGAGGATCCCGAACGGAACTTCCATCCCGGAATTTTTTCCGATTCCATCGGTTCGTCCGGTTTTTTCGCAGCTTCCGAAGAATCCGTTTCGCCGGTTCGGACGACGCAAGGAGCCGTCTTGTCCGTGCCGGAGTCTCCGGCTCCGGTTGTCCGGGGTGGCATGAGACTCAGAGTCAGGAATACCTCTCCGGGAACCCGGACATCGCTTAATTCTCATCGCCCCGCTCTTTTGTCGGATGACATCGCGGTCAATCCGCCCGTCGTTCCCTCGGTTGTTTCTCCAGTCACACCCGTTTCCGCACCCGTTTTCCGTCCCGTCCGTCCGGCGAGTTTCTCTTCGGTCGTCCCTTCCAAACCGGCTTCGTCGGTGCAAGACGGAAAATCGGAAGGTGGTCTTGCCAGGGTATTTACCGCATCACACCAGTCAGATAAGGAACGTTCGTCACTGAAGAAGTCTGAACCGAAGCGCGAATCGAAACACCACGAAGGCTCTCGGACGTCGAATGTTCGAGTGGATGGAAAGGGAAATTTCCTATTCGGATTTTTCGTGACGATATCCATTATCTTTCTCTTGGGAACCGGCGCGTTCATCTTCCTTCCGAAGGCGACGGTCTCGGTCACACCGCAATCGGTGTCGCAGAACCTCTCCATGGAGTTCGAGGGGAGCACGAACTCATCCTCGACTGGTGATAATGTCGTTCCGATCCGCCTCGTGGAAAAGGACGAGGAAATCACGGTGACCGGTACGGCATCCGGTGCATCGGCCGGAAACGGTTCCAAGGCTACGGGGAAAGTCCTCATTTATAATGAATACGGTCCCGACCCGCAACAACTCGTCGCGACCACGCGGTTCCAGTCCGATGATGGCAAGATATTCCGTCTTTCCAAAGGAGTGACTGTGCCCGGAGTCACGCAGCAAAACGGTCAAAGCGTACCCGGAGTGGTCGAGGCGGTCATCGTAGCCGACGCCGCAGGAAGCGCCTATAATGTCGGTCCGACCTCATTCTCGATTCCGGGGTTTTCCGGCGGGCCAAAAGTAGGTAAGATCTATGCCAAATCGAAGGTCGCCATGAGTAGTGGGACCTCGACCGGATCGACCGGAGCGGTGGCTATTGCCGCCTCCGATATCGAACAGGTGAAAAAGGACGCCGCCGACAAATTCCGCGAGTCATTTGCCACGTCGCTGAGTGGTGAAATCGCCTCGGATGAACGATTCATCAAAGAAACACTGGATGTCGCGGTCACGGGAAACCCGACGGTTCCCAGTGTAGGGACAGTCTCCTCCTCGTTCGAATACAAGGCGACCTTCCACGGGAAGGCGTTTGTGTTCTCCGAGAATCGGTTGCGTGACGTCGCCGATGCCGCTCTTCGAAAACAGGCGTCGATCGATGCGGGATATTCGACCCAGGGTATCACGTTCCGGTATGACGGAGGTACCGCGGATTATGCTTCCGGATCACTCCATTTCAAAGTCGGAATCAATACTCTGTTCGTCGCGCCTATAGATACTGCAGCGCTTCGGCAGGATTTCCTCGGTAAGAATCAAGACGAGATCAAGCAGGTGCTCTCGAGTCATCCGGAGGTCAAGACGGTCGAGATCGAACTGACACCGAAAGGACTGTCACTCGGTGTCCCGAAAGATCCGAACCGGGTCATCGTGACCGTCGTCCAGCCTTCATAGGGAAATATCGAGGGGAAGCTTTACGAAATTGAGAAAAATACGGTATGATATCGAACCGATCAGGAACGGGAAACAGGGCCGGCGACGGGGAACGAAAGGCGGCATACCGCCGATTGCAGACGGAAAGCCTCATTTTTGAACAGGATCTGAAGAAAAAGACGCGGTATCATGAGGCGCTCGTCGCCGAGATCCGCCAATTGAAAATGAACCTCACCCGGCTCGAGGTGGCCCTGAGAGAAAAGCAGTCCGACGAGGCGAAACTTGCCCGTGAACTCGGCATACTTCAGACCGAGGCGACCCGTATCAAAAAGAAAATGAACCTGCTTGGATGAAATATCCTCTCGCTACCCAATCTGAAGGAGGGATTTTTTTTCTGTATTTTCCGATATTGAATCAAACCGTATGACCATGATTGCCGACGAACTCCGCAAAAAATATCTCGATTTTTTCGCATCCAAGGGACATGCGATCATCTCTTCCGCATCGCTCATTCCGAACGAGACCGATGCGTCGACGTTGTTCACGACGGCGGGGATGCATCCTTTGGTGCCGTATCTCCTCGGCGAGAAACATCCGGGCGGGACGCGTGTCGCGGATGTGCAGAAGTGCGTCCGTACTGGCGATATAGATGATGTGGGAGATAACCGTCATCTCACATTCTTCGAGATGATGGGCAACTGGAGCTTTGGCGATTATTTCAAACGTGAGGCGATAGAGTGGAGCTTCGAATTCCTGACCGATCCGAAGTGGCTCGGACTCGACAAGAGCCGTCTCTACGTGACGGTCTTCAAGGGAGAAGATAATATTCCGCGCGATGAGGAATCGATAGCGGTTTGGACCGAGGTATTCGAAAAAGCGGGGATATCGAACGGTGTCGCCGGCGACGATGAACGTATCGGCGACGGTATTCGCATCATACCGCTCGGAACCGATGACAACTTCTGGATCGCCGGGGCGACCGGGCCCTGCGGTGGCGACACCGAGATGTTCTATGACATGCGACCCGAGGAAGGACCGCTTTCGGGGAAGTTCGGCGATCTCGTCGATTCCTTCCGTATCATGGAAGTCTGGAACGACGTCTTCATGGAGTTCAACAGGACGTCCGAGGGAGCATACGAAAAGCTTGATAAGCCGAACGTCGATACCGGCATGGGCGTCGAGCGGACTCTCGCCGTGCTCGAAGGCAAGTACACGGTGTTCGAGACGGAACTCTTCCAATCGCTCTTCGTGAAGATCACTGAGATTTCCGGGTGTGGCTATCAGGACAGCGTGGAAACGGAGAAGTCTTTCCGCATCATCGCGGACCATGTCCGAGCGAGCGTGTTCATGATTGCGGACGGCGTGACGCCTCTTAATACCGGAGCCGGATATGTGCTTCGTAGGCTTATACGCCGTGCCGTACGGTACGGGAAACTCTTGGGAATCAAGAATGACTTCACCGTGAGCATCGCCGAGATCGTCATAGAGAATTTTGGAAACTTTTATCCTGAATTGGCGGCGCAAAAAGCGGTGATTATTTCTGAGTTAAAAAATGAGGAGGAAAAGTTTCGAAAGACATTGGAACAGGGATTAAAAGAATTTAATAAGACAACGCATAGCTTTCAAATCAATGGAATGGAACACATTCTTATCAAAGATGGGGTTCAACCGATTTTTGAAAGTGAATTGTCTGGAAAAGTTGTTTTTGATCTTTATGCGACATATGGTTTTCCAGTTGAACTCACAAGGGAGATCGCAAGAGAAAGAGGTATTATGATAAATGAAAAGGAATTTGATGTGGAATATAAGAAGCATCAAGACCTCTCCCGAACGGCTTCGGCAGGCATGTTCAAGGGAGGGCTACAGGACCAGGATGAGAATACCGCGAAACTCCATACCGCGACGCACCTGTTGCAGGCTGCCCTTCGGACCGTGCTCGGGCCGCATGTGTCGCAGAAGGGATCGAACATCACGCCGGAGCGACTTCGTTTCGATTTCACACACACCGAGAAGATGACGCCGGAGCAGATCGCAAAGGTGCAGGATTTGGTGAACGAGGCGATCCGTGCGGACGTACCGGTCATCTGTGAAGAGCTTCCCGTCGACCTGGCCAAGGCGAGCGGTGCGCTCGGCGTCTTCGATGCGAAGTATGGTGACACGGTGAAGGTCTATACGGCAGGGGAATTCTCCAAGGAAATCTGCGGCGGACCGCACGCGTCGCGGACTGGGGAACTCGGACATTTCCGCATCCAGAAGGAAGAAGCGTCCTCGGCCGGCGTCCGCCGTATCAAGGCGGTGCTGGAGTAGCTTCTCACAAAGATTATTGACGAACCCCTGACGGTATGATAGGAATTGGTTAAAGGATCGTTTTTTACAATGCAAACCAAGGAGGTTCGTATGATTGATGATTATCGGACGTTTTCGTTCCGGCGAGCGGTCGTGGCGGCTGTCCTGCTCGGTGGAATATTTTCGATAGTGGCGTTGACCCTCTCGATTTTCATGGGCGTGATTACCGTTGTCACTACTCTGCTCTTCCTTGTTCTGGACATCTTTTCATTCGTGGCATTACCTCATGCCGTCGCGAGTATCGTGGACATTCTGTTTCTTTGGAGTGCGTATTTCTTCATAGGCTTCGTCATCGCATGCATACTCGGCGTCGCGGCATTCTTTTTGTCATCATGGGCGATCAACCGGTTGCCGTCGGAATGGCAGTACGCATATTGGCGTTCGGCCGCACTGCGATTGGCTCGGAAATATCCCGTTCTCGAATCGGATGCGAAGGACATCGCCTGTCGCGATATCGGTACGATACAGGATTGGACATGCGAGTTGGCAAGGAGAAGGATGCCGGGACTTCCGGGAAGAATATGGAACGGTATCTATCACTGGCTGGATAAGAATGTGCCCTTCCTGAGGAAGAGTGGGGAGAACTGGGATGGTGAGGTTAGCATAGTGTCACTCGATCAGATGTCGGCATGAACAGGTCGCAAAACGAAGCGACGGATACACATATCCGTCGCTTTTTATGTATCCGATCGGAAGGAGTCGTGAGGTCAACAAACATGCCGAATCGGAAATATGGCCTTCTGTTGACAAAAAACGGGGGAAACGGTAGAATGGACACATTGTAAAACTCTCACGAACAAGGGCTATGTTGGCTATTATCCGAACCGGTGGCAAGCAGTATCTGGTTTCCGAAGGGGAGAAGGTGAAAATCGAATCATTGGAGGGGGAGATCGGCAGCCCGGTCTCGTTTGAGACGCTCTATGTCGGTGATGGCAAGGATGCAAAAGTCGGCACTCCGGTGCTTGCCGGAGCGAAAGTCGAGGGCAAGATCCTCGCACATGACCGTCACGACAAAGTGACCGGCATCAAGTACAAGCCGAAGAAACACTACAAACTCAAGTTCGGCCATCGCCAGAACTACACCGAGGTTGAGATCACCAAGGTTTCCGCGAAATAGAGAAAAATCCCCGAAAGGGGATTTTTTCGAATAAAAAAATACGGAAGACGTTGAATCTTCCGTATACTGCTGTCGATGTCGTATCATCGTGAGCGTCCTCGTGATCTGACATACATGCCCGGCCGAACACTCCGAGTGTTCTTCGTGGGTTTTTCATTTGCATGATTGCTGATCGGACGATGGTCCTTCGTGGGCCCGAGATCCCTCCGAACTTTTACGGTATCCATGAAACTGTCCCGAGTCAACAGTTCGAAGTGGATTTCGGATCCATTCTTGTTTTTTTCGTCTTCGAATGCCATTGATATCAGGATATCATCGATCGAACGACGTTTTTCGGTGCCATGTTCAGGGATACAAGGAATCTGTTTCTGTTGGCGCAAGGCGAGAAATATAGCTGGGTTCGGTGCGCCGATAACCAGGATGCTGTGCTTATCATTTGGCATCTGGAATCTCCTTATGGTTCGTTAAGAGTACTGTGAGAGCATAATAGCACGAACCAAGAGAAAAAGCAAGTATTCTTTATACCGAAATAACTTGATGTGTTGTTTATCGCTACCAGAGGAGTTCGCCTCGTGAATGCCGGGGCGAACTCCTGAGCGTAACAGGGTTGGTATTATAAACGACGGAACTAAGCTCCGGTGGTGAGTAGCAAAATCGCAAGGATAGAGCCACAGGGCGTGCTTTCTATTACCTCGGGTGGGCACAGAGACCCGCCCCCACTTTCGACTCTCCGGTATCTGCTTCCCCACCTTCGACCGTATCCTGTTTCGAGATTAACGTGCTTTCTCTCTGTCCTCAACCCGTTAACTCGTGAACACGTTAACCCTCAAGCGAACTTCTCTCACTTTATCGACTTTGGACTTGTGACTTTTGACTCTATTTTATCCCAGCTTTTCCCTGTTCCGTATCGCAGAGGTGAGCGTCGCTTCGTCGGCGTATTCGATATCGCCGCCGGTCGCGAGACCGCGTGCCGGACGTGAAACGCGGATGCCGAGCGGTTCGAGTTTCTTGCGCAGATAGAGCGTGGTCAGATCGCCTTCGGTCGTCGGATTGAGTGCCAAGATGACTTCCTTCACGCCCTCGTCACGGACCCTGGAAACGAGCTCGGCAATCCGAAGTTTCGGATCGGTATCGCCATTACCGGTACGCATGACGCCGCCGAGCACATGATAGAGTCCGGCATGTCCGCCGGAGCGTTCGATGGCGATGACGTCCATCGGTTCTTCCACCACGCAAAGAACCGTTTGGTCGCGTTTCGGGTCGGCGCAGATATCGCACAATGGTCCTTCCGCGATATGGAAGCATCGGGTACAGAGCGAGAGGTTTTGGAGCCCCTCGAGGCTTTCCGCGAATGAGAGGAGCTTATCGTGCTCCTGTTTGAAGAGATGTAACACGATACGTTCGGCCATTTTGGGGCCGACCGACGGAAGCGCGGAAAAGTGCGTGATCAGGTTCTGAAACGGTCGTGGATAGCGCATAGGAAAATAATCGAAAGTCTATAAAGTCTATCAAGTCACTCACGTTCGTAAAGTCGAAAGTCGCAATACAAGGAAATTGGAATATCAATCGGTAAGAAAATTCATTTCCCGACCTTACAGGCTTTATGGACCATACGGACATTCGACCCTTATCGTATTCGTTTCCCGACTTTCGATTTGTGACTTTCGACTGCTATGCCCCTTCGGGACTGTGGTACTTCTCCAAGTTCCGGAAGCTGGCGGAGTTTTCCTCGAAGTAGAGCGAGACCTTACCGACGGGACCGTTGCGATGCTTGGCGACGATGATGTCGGCGATGTTCTTGTTCGGGGTGTCGGGTTTGACCCGGTCCTCGCGGTAGATGAAGAGCACGATGTCGGCGTCCTGTTCGATGGAACCGGATTCGCGGAGGTCGGAAAGCTTCGGCATGCCGTCCGGCCGGGATTCGATGGAACGGGACAGCTGCGAAAGCGCGATGATCGGCACATTGAGTTCCTTGGCGAGCTGCTTGAGTCCGCGCGAGATCTCGGAAATTTCCTGCACGCGGTTGTTGCTGTTGCTCGACCGGCCTTCCATGAGCTGCAGATAGTCGATGATGATGAGGCCGAGATGGTGCTCGGACTGGAGTCGACGTGCCATGGTACGCATTTCCATGATGTTGGCCGACGAGGTGTCGTCGATGAAGATTGGCGCTTCCGAAAGAATGCCGATTCCTTCACCGATACGCTGAAAGTCGTTGCCTTCGCCCTCGGTACTGAGTTTGCCGGTGCGCAACCGCCAGAGGTCCACACCGGCCTGCGACGAGATCATACGATCCACGAGCTGGTCCGCGGACATTTCGAGTGAGAAGATACCGACCGGCACCTTGGCGTTGACGCCGACCTGACGCGCGATGTCGAGTGCGAGACTGGTCTTGCCGGTGGACGGTCGAGCCGCGAGGATGATGAGGTCGGAATTTTGTAGTCCCGAGAGCATATTGTCGAGGTCCGTGAAGCCGGTCGGCACGCCTCGGAAATGCTTGTCGCTCTTGTGGAGCTCATCGATGCGGTTGAAGGCTTCCTCGAGAATGGAGTGGATCGGGACGAAGTCCTGTTTGATGTATTTTTGTGAGACGCCGAAGAGCCGCTGTTCGGCTTCGTCGAGGACTTTTTGCACGTCGTCCTCCTCGTTGAATCCCATCTCGACGATTTCCGACGCGGCCGAGATGAGTCGTCGCAGCAGAGACTTCTTCTGTACGAGCTTCGCGTAGTGGACTACGTTGCTCGCGGAGGGGACGATGTTCACGAGCGAGGCGAGGTAGGCCGAGCCACCGACGGAGTCGATCTTGCCTTTCTCCTCGAGCCGGTTCGCGAGTGAGAGCACGTCGATCGGTTCGCGATCCTCGTAGAGTTCGAGCATCGTTTCGTAGATCTGGTTGTGGTCGTTCTTGTAGAAGTCACCGGGGCGCACGATGTCCGCGATCTTGATGATCGCGTCCTTGTCGAGCATAAGCGAACCGAGCACCGATTGCTCGGCCTCGACATTGTGCGGGGGGATACGGAGATGATCCTGTTTGCCTGCCATAGTGCATCCATTCTACTACGGTTTTGTGGAATTGGAAACTGGCGAATTTCCCCCATTCGAAGGCGTTTTTTAGCTCTTGACCGGAAACGAAAAAAGTGCTACTATATGAGGTCACTTTGAATGTATCAATCGAACCTTACCAGAACCAAAACCGAAGGAGTGAATCATGCCGAGAATGACTCAGAAAACATTTGTAATACCGTCGGTGCCGGACTATCCGAATCGTCTCGTCATCGTTCAAATGATCTCACCGACACGTATCGTCGACAAACGTATCCGATACCAATGTCAGGGAGGGGAGGCGGATTCCGATGCGATCGCATACCTGTTGCGCTCTTGGGACGCGTATATGGTATGGTTGAATCCCGGGATTACGATCGATGTCGAGTTGGTTCACGTGCCCTATCATGAGACACCCGGGCGGGACGGAGTCGAAGATCCGAGGTACGTCTTTTCCTTTTACGAAAAGGGACCGATCAGCATGGAACTTGCTTTTGATAAATATGCGAACGAAAGCGCATTGATAACAGAGCCTGGTAGCCGATATGAAGACCTCTCTTGGCAGTCGGCCGTGTCCTTGTTTGCGGAAATACGTTCGCATTACGATTAAGAGCCAAAGCGGATTTTGAAAGTAATACCAAAATAACTGAATCACTGTTACGTTCAGGAATTCGCCCCGGCATTCGCGGGGCGAACTCCTCTGGTAGTGATATATACAACAAATCAAGTTATCTCGGTATAAAATACTCTATATCGAAAGATATGGGGTATTTTTTTTGCTGTGTGCTAGTTTACTGTGGGCGAGTGCCGTGCGAGTTGACGGAATCGCACATGACGGGTATTATAGTACGGTCGTTCGAGGGGTGTCCTAGGGCTGACGAACAACGATCCGGGAGAATACCGGACGAAAAATGATAAGTACCTTGATAAGAAAAAATATACAAAGAACCGTGGTCGCGGTATTGCTGTCCACATCTTTCGTTGGCGTTGCAATTGCCGACGAACTCCACTCGTATGAGTGTCATTCGAAACCAGATGCATTCAAGTATCTTTCCAGCTTGGTAAGCGAATCGTTTCCAATTGTTATACGCTTCCAGAAACATCCTGGAGATACCGGGCTTAGCGGCGCCTCCGACAAACTTGGCCGGGAAGAGGCGAAAATGTTCATCGAAAGCCGTTATGCTGGAGGCAAAGATGAACGTTTGGTGTTGGTCATCGAAGACTCCGGTAATCATAAGCCCGGGACATACGTTCCCAAACGAAATCAGGACTCGAGTCGGTAATTCCGGCCCACTCTCTTATGCTCGTGTCATTCCATGGCACGGGTATTTTTTATAGAATAGCGATTTTTATATCTGCCTTCAGATTTTTTATTCTCTCTTTTTCATTCCTCATTCATTATTCTTCGTTCATCATTCACGCTCCCATTTTCTTCCGTGCCGTGAATCCTGCCGGCAGGTCCTTGACCGAGACGCTGTCCTTGACCGAAACGCCGAGTGCGGCGATCTCGTCACGAAGCTTGTCGGAAAGCACGAAGTCCTTGGCTTTGCGGGCCTCTTCCCGTCTGGCGATCAGTCGTTGGACGTCATCGGACACGATCTTCGTCTCGAACCTCAGCCCGAAGAGCCTGAACGCCTCATCGAGGAAACCGAGTGCCGCATGCGCGTCGAACGTTTCACCCGCATCGATCGTCGCGTTGATTTTTTTGGCAAAACCGAGGAGCGCCGAAAGTGCGAGCGGGGTATTGAGGTCGTCTCGCATCGCTTCGAGGAACGCTTTTCTCGGTTCGATGGTACTATCCGATCCGGTTGTCTCCTTATTTTCCGAAAGTCGCTCATACAGGGAGAAGAATGTTTTTCGGTTCTTACTCGCTTGCGACAAGCTGTCCCACGTGAAATTCATCTGACTGCCGTAGTGTGCGGAAAGATAGAGGAGACGGAGGTCCATCGGAGAGAATCCCTTGGCGGTGATATCGGCCAGCGTATAGAAATTTCCTTTCGATTTCGACATCTTTTCCCCGTCGACTTGGATATGTCGCTCGTGCATGAAGAAGCGCGCGAACGGTTTGCCGGTCGTTCCTTCGGACTGGGCGATCTCGGCCTCGTGGTGGGGGAAGATGTGATCCTCGCCTCCGGTGTGGATGTCGAGCGTATCGCCGAGATATTCAAGGCTCATCGCCGAGCATTCGATATGCCAACCCGGATACCCCTCGCCCCAGGGTGACAGCCATTTCATAAGGTGCTCCTTGGGTGCATGGAGCCAGAGCGCGAAGTCCCAGGGATTTCGTTTGTCAGGGTGTTCCTCGAGTCTGGCGCCGGTCTTGAGCTTCTCGAGCGTATTGCCGGAAAGCTTTCCATAATTGGGAAACGACGTTACGTCGTAGAAGACGTTGCCGTTCACTTCGTAGGCATGTCCTCGGGCGATGAGCGTCTCGATCATCCGGATCATGAGCGGGATATGCGCCGTGGCACGCGGGAAGAACTGTGCCGGGATGATATTGAGTGCGTCCTCGTCATGGTGAAATGCGTCCTCATAGAATCGCGCGATCTCCTCGGGAGACTTCTTTTCGACGGCTGCACGACGTTCGATCTTGTCCTCGCCGGAGTCTCCTTGTGCCAGATCGTCTTCCGTCAGGTGTCCGACATCGGTGATATTCTTGATGAGCCGGACCTCATAGCCGTCATGTTCGAGAAGACGGCGGATCGTATCGGAGAAGACATAGGCGCGAAGGTTTCCGATATGCGCATAGTCATAGACCGTCGGTCCGCACACATACATGCCCACCTTGCCCGGGTGGAGTGGTTCGAATTCCTCTTTTTTCTTGGTGAGGGTGTTGTGGAATCGCATAGGAGAGTCGAAAGTCTATAAATGAGAGAAGTCCGTTTGCGGGCTAACGTGTTCACGAGTTAACGGGTCGGGAACAGGGAGGAAACACGTCAATTTCGAATTTTGAAACAGGAAACAGTCGAAAGCCTATCAGATTCGAAAAGCCGAACATATATATCCGCTTCATTGAAAAGATACCATGAAAAAATGCCTATATCAAGGCCCTTTCAATGAATGACTGCTGGCGTATGCGGCGAGTGTTTCCCGGTTCGATCGGTCCGCAGATCGAAAAAGAAAGAAAAGCAGAAAGGCCCCGGAGATTTCCAGAGCCTTTGACGTAAATATTCCTATTCTTATTACGTGTCTTACGAAACGGCAAAACATGGTGTGACACCGAAATAACTTCATGTGTTGTATATCGCTACTAGAGGAGTTCGACTCCCTATAGGGAGTCGAACTCCTGAACGTAACAGTGATCCAGTAAATTTGGTGTGACACCCATTCGTACCTGTTCAATGATTTCACTTCGGATGTTCGAATCCGTGCTTGACGGATCGCAACCATGAAACCGTATCAGGTGATTATCCTCTTCGAAAGAGACATACTCAGGAAGAGAAAAGAACGTAGATGTGGGCAGATTATCCCGGAAAAACATCCGTACGATGATCGCAAGACACGTTCCTTGGTGGAATACCGCACATTCTTCCCGGATAAGATTCTGATTATCCCGAAGATAGGTTTTGACGATTTCTGCCTTGACGGGAAGAGGATCTCTCATCATATATTTGACGACGGTCGCTTCCGTCTCTTTTCGTGAGTGGAGGAGATCTTTCGGTATGTGTATCTTTTTTCCCGTTATCTGTATTTTCCGAATGATGAGCGAAAAGACGCTACCAATACCTTTTTCGATTCCACGGAGGTCCAAATGTGGCATACGGTATGAAGGGAGTCCATCAAGAAGAGGATCCTCGTCGATATATTCGCCTTTGAATACAAGGCAATTTTTACAGTCGGGAATCAACGGACGGACGATCGCGTCTTCGTAGGTCACGTCTTCGTCGCGAAAATCTCTCACCAGTCGTGGTTTCTCGACCGACGGCGTTGCGATTTCTGATGAAAGCGCTGAAATCCCGGGTTCCATGGAAGAGAACTCGTCCCGGCATTGCAGCAAGAACGGCTCATCAAACAAGTCATGCTCGATAAATCTGTCGCGAGAAAAGCAGACAGGCCCGATTTCATTTTGTGGTCTCATTCGGATACTCCTCTGTGAATGGCGGTTGATAGGGATGGCGCATGTTTGTGAAAGAATGAGGTAGCATAGCGTGATTCATCTTCGGTGTCAAACAAACTCTTCCCCGCGTCCCCGTTTCCCTTGACGGTTCGCGATGTACCCCTCATGATGGCGACACCGTAGCTTACCAAAAAAACCGGGAAAAAAAGGGGGGATGCCATGTTACATATAGCGGGAGAACCGTCGGTGTTCGGAGCCATACTCAAGATACTGCACGAAGAATATCAGGCCTATCGTGTTCCGATAGATGACGAGCTCTTTTTTCCGATACATGCGTCGTTCGATCCGGAATATCTGAGCGTTATCCTGAAAGTCGAGGCGGAAAAACGTGCGAGGACACTCAGCGGTCGATTGTCGAAGAAGGACAAGGGAATGGTCGCGGGAATCGGATATCTGGTTGTCGTCGGTGGGAAAAGGGTCTTCCGATACCGGCAAGAGCCCGAGTGGGCGATGAACCTGGTCCGGGAAGCGAGCGGGAAGGCATGTAGGATCATGACCTGTCTTTCCATCCTGTCGGATTTGCATCCTGATTTATCGGCGACGATCGACGCCGAGTTCGACATAGGGAAGAACAACCGAAGCGATATCGCGAAGACGTTTATCGAGAACGGTTGGCTCGTGAAAGGGAAGAAAAATTCTTTGCCGGGCGATCCACTGTCGATACTTCTTGCATTTTCGAGAAACCGGAAGAAACGTGAAGACTATTACGACGATCTGATCGGTCGGAGCGAGGACGCTATGAAGGATCTGCTTGATCTGGCGAAGGAATTCGGAGTCATTCTGGAATGACGGTAGATTTTTCCCGACAAATAAGAAAAAGCCGTGTCCACAAAGGACGCGGTTTTCATTTTTTCCTTTAGAAATGCAAAGAGTTTGGAAAACCGATGTTGACATACTGATCGATTTGTGCTATTTTTGAATCAAAGAATCGACGGAAAAACCAAACTACCTTAAAAATGATACAGAAAAAGTTGTTTATTGGAGGAGCCGGCATCATTGCTACTATGTTAGATACTGTTTACAAGAGCGGTATCACGGTGTTCAAAATCGCGCTTGAAGTCATGGACTTTCGCGCCTGGGAGCGGAGACTGACCGGAAAACCGATATTCGATGTGGTCTTCGTTTCGAATTATCGGGACGAACAGGATGTCAAAGCGTTCGGTCACAAGGGAAAGACTCTGCCCGATGTGATGTCATGGATCAGAATCTGTCTGGGTGATTCTCGCGGACTGCTCAGGATGATCGGTTCACTGACAGGCGATTTGGTTCATCGCGACGGTATAAAAAAAGGGCGAGATCAGTTCATAGCCGCGATAGATGGTCCGATAAAAGGAGGTGCACGGCTCGTCCTGTTCGGAGCGACGACGAAACGGTTATTCGGAAAGGGATGTGAGCGTTTGAAAGAGATATATCCCGATGTCGTATTCTCCAATGGGGATAACAATACCGAGATAACCCTGCAGGATGAGACGATGCGGATCATGGGGCTGACCGGTATGATCGATGCCAATCCACACATCCTGATCATCGGTCCTTCCGGGTTTCTTGGAAGCGGTATGATCCCATTCTTAAGGGATAAGGGGTTCGATGTGAAATGTATCGGTACGGATGCCGAGCGTGCCGCTAAAGCCGCTGAAGAATATCTTGTTCCGGTATACACTTCCTTCGACGAGGTCGGACCAGTCGATCTGGTCGTCGCATGTAATCCTGCCGAGCCGGTCCGATTGACTCCGGAGCGAATGGACAAGATCCGCAATCCGGAGCGGATGCTCGTCGTGGTCGATGTCTGCGAACCGTACAACCTGTCAAAGGCAGCATGTTCCGCATACCATAACAAGGTACTTCGGTTCGACGCGAACTCGTATTCTCCGGATCTTCATTATGTACTTGGAAACATTTCTGGAGGGATCCTCCGTCTCGGAAAGGATATTCTCTGGGGATGCTTTATGGAGGCGCTCATTCTTTCTGTGGCGCTGCGGAGTAATAATCAGTCCGTACGGGACGAGGTCATGAAGGGTGATTGGATGAATGTCACGCCGGAGAATCAGAAGCGGCTCCGGTGGATGATCGGACAACTCGGGATTCGTGTCGGTCTGCCTCCGATACCGGTCAATTTCGGAAAGCCCGTAAAAGAGATACCTCGGATTTTCGGTGTATCTCGACAGATATCGGATTTCAGTGCATCGGATATGCCGAGAAAAAATTCTCTTTCGGCTCATGTGCCTTTGCTCAATTCGATAGTGTGAAGTTCGGATGGGGAAGCTACTATGTTTGTGTAGCTTCCCTTTTTCTTTTTGACTTCAGCGGTCAGAGATTATACAGTGGAAGGGTGATGAAATACCTATGAACATCTTTTCCGTTCCGTTCTCCGCGTGGTTCGCAATATTGAGTGCGGTTTTCCTGTTCGTGTTGGGCATGCTTGTCTTCTTTCAGAATCCGAAAAATCCGCTGAATCGTCTTTTCGGGCTCATCTGTCTCGTTTTCATGATATGGATGTTTGGAACATTTATGATGTTCCTGGGTGGCGCTTTCGGTGTGGATGATCTTTGGACGATTTTTTGGGACAGGTTCGTGTATATCGGTGTCGTGTTCATGCCTGCCTTGCAATACCATTTCAGTCTCGTCATTGTCGGGCGGAAGCTGAACCGGTTAGCGCTTATTTCGTACGTTTTATCTTTCATATTCCTTGTATTGAGCAGGACGGATCTCTTTACGTCCGGACTCTTCCGGTATCGTTGGGGTGTGCATACCGTGGCCGGACCGTTGCATCATCTTTTTCTCGTGTTCTTCTTTTTCTACATATTTGCACTACTGATCGTTCTGATGCGTCATCTCAGGAGTGTTTCCGATCGCGCGGAGCAGAAGCGGACAGTCTTGTCTATCGTTGCGTTTGCTATTTTGAATCTGGTCGGAGGCCTGGGCTACCTTCCTGCTTATGGCATCGGTATTCTTCCGGTCTCGCTGATAGCGCCCACGGTATTCGCTGCCATAATAGGATATTCTATCCTGAAATACCGGTTTCTTGAGGTGAAGACATTCGCAGCTCAGATAGCGGTCGGCGTCATGTTGATGATAAACGGTGTACAGTTTTTTACGGCGAAGTCCGTACCCGATATCTTCTTGAATCTTTTTTCCTTCATTCTGATGTCGGTCATTGGATATTTTCTGGTAAAATCAGTCAAGAAGGAAGTCGAGCGAAAAGAAGAGTTGCAGCAGATTTCCGATTCGCTCGCTGAGGCGAACCAACGGCTGAAGGAGCTCGACAACATCAAAACGGAATTCATTTCCATCGCATCGCACCAGTTGCGGACGCCGTTGACCGCTATCAAGGGGTACCTGTCGCTTCTTTTGGAGGGGTCGTACGGGGTGATTTCTCCTGAGATTACCGATGTGCTCGAGAAACTTAATCTCGTGAACCGGAATCTGATCCAACTTGTAGAAGACCTCTTGAACGTGTCGCGTATTGACGCGGGCCGTATCCAGTACTCATACGCGCCAACGAACGTGGGCTCGCTCGTCTCTGAAAAGGTGGATATGTTTATGCCACTTGCGCGCGAGAGGAACGTCGGACTGAGCCTGCAACTTCCGCGACAGGCCCTGCCGGAACTTATGCTCGATGCGGTGAAAATCCGGGAATCTGTTTCGAACCTGATCGACAATGCCCTCAAGTACACTGAACGTGGATCCATAAATGTTTCCGTCGAAGAAATGTCGGGAGAAATGGTCCGTATCACCGTCGCTGACACGGGTATCGGATTCCGGTCGGAAGACGGCGCCAAACTGTTCGATAAATTCGTCCGGACGAAGGAGACAACCAAAGCATACGTTTCTGGGACCGGGCTTGGTCTTTATGTCGGCAGGAGCTTCGTCGCCGCGCATGGCGGGAGAATGTTTGCCGAATCCGATGGTATCGGCAAAGGAGCGCGGTTCATTATCGATCTCCCGTTTGTGAATCCGAAGTCGCCGGGAAGAATTGGGAACGAAAAATGAGAGAAGTCTTGCGATATCCGTCGCTTGATTTAACAGATGATTCGGGGTACGATGGCGAAAGATGCCGTTCTAAACGTATTGATATGCCGAAAATACTGTTTGTCGAGGATGATCCGTTCATTGCGGAGATCTACAAGAAAAAATTCGAAACATCCGGTCTTGAAGTAGTGAATGTCGCTACCGGGAAGGCGGTACTTCGTGCCGTGAAGGAAGATTCGTATGATCTCGTCTTGCTTGACTTAGTGATTCCGGAGATGAGCGGACAGGAAGTCCTGAAAGAACTCCGGACGAATTCGGAATACGACCAAAATCTCAAGATCGTCGTGTTTAGTAATCTGAACAGCACGGAAGACCGGGAGGAATGTCTCAAGCTCGGGGCGAACGGGTTTATCTCGAAAACAGGCTTTACGCCCTCCGAGGTCATGGAAGAGATGCGACGGTTCTTGCGTCAGTTTTCCGAACAGAAAAAAAACGACTCCCGAAAATATGACGAGGCTTCGGGAGACGGGCGAGGAAAGCCTATCGGGAAAAGAATCTTGTTTTTAGAAGACGAAGGTGTTTTCGTCGAGATGTTTGGAAAACGTCTCCGTGACGAGGGATATGAGGTGATGGTCAGGAGTGACGGAGCCTCGGGTCTTGAGGCGACGCTTGCTGGAGGATTTGACCTATTAATCACCGATATCATGATACCAGGCGTCGGCGGGCACGAGATTGTGCAGCGACTCAGGCAGACAGATCATGGAAAGCACATGCCAGTTATTTTGCTTTCGGCGTCGCTTGAGGATGGGGAATTGTCGGACATCGGTAACGGCTCCGGTGTCGCTCGGACGTTTCTGAAGACAAGGATCACGCCGAGTGAACTCACATACGCAGTCAATGAGGTGTTTAAACAGTCGGCTGAAAAAGGGAACGAATAATGCTAAACTACACTGACCTGTTCCCCGTTTATTTCAGAGAGCAGCGAGCAGTTTATTTAGCCGGTATGATATCTTGATTTAATGAGGGAACGATATGGAACGGACACCGATAGTGGAAACGCCGGAACATGCCGGAGAAGAAGTGTTGATACGCGGGTGGGTGGATATCCGTCGCGATCATGGGAAGTTGGTTTTTCTCGACGTGCGTGATCGGAGTGGTAAAGTTCAGCTGGTCATACTCCCCGGAACGGATGCGGCCGTGTCGGTTTCGGATGTCCGGAGTGAATATGCGGTCGAGATCGAGGGGCTCGTCAAGGAACGCCCGGAAAGAATGCGGAACCCGGATCTGGCTACGGGAAGCGTCGAGATAGAGGCGAAAACGCTTCGCGTGCTCGGAAAGCCATCAGTGGAATTGCCGATCGACGTTTCACAGCTTGATCTTGGGGTGAACCTGGACACACTCCTCAATCACCGGACACTCGCGCTTCGCAACGTGAAGGTGCGTGCCATCTTTTCGATTTATTCCGAATTACTCCGTTCGTACGACGAGGCGATGCGTGGTGGTGGGTTCGTCGAGATCAAGACGCCGAAAATCCTCGGATCGGCGACGGAGGGCGGAGCGAACTTTTTCAAGATCAAATATTTCGATCGTGACGCGTTCCTTGCGCAGAGTCCGCAGTTCTACAAACAGGCCGCGATGAGCGCTTTTGAACGTGTATTCGAAATCGGGACGGTATTCCGTGCCGAACCGCATTTCACGACCCGGCACGTGAACGAATATACCGGACTTGACGCTGAGATGGGATTCATCGACGGGATGGAGACCATCATGGCCGAGCTTGAGCGGACGATGAAGCATATCTTCCGAAATATCGGCGAGGCATGCGAGGCGGAACTCGCACTGTATGGGGAGTCGGTTCCCGATGAGGTCGCGATTCCTCGGATTTCGCTTTCGGAAACGGCAGATATCTTGCGTGCCGAATACGGCAAGGAATTGGAAGGTTATGATATCGACGCGGAAGGGGAGCGGATGATCTGCGAATATGTGAAAAAGACTTTCGGTTCCGATTTGGTGTTCCTGACGCGGTATCCGACGAAACTCCGGCCGTTTTACAGCATGCCGAGTTCGGATGATCCGTCGTTCACGGAAACATTCGATCTCTTGTTCCGCGGTGTGGAGATTGCCTCGGGTGGTCAGCGTATACACGAGGCGGAAATGCTGACGGACAATATCCGCATGTTTGGTCTTGATCCTGAAGACTTCGGGGATTATATCGACATATTCCGGTACGGGGCGCCACCGCATGGCGGATGGGGACTCGGTTCGGAACGTATCGTCCAGAAACTCCTCGGCTTGGGAAGTATCAAGGAGGCCGTACTCTATCCTCGCGATGTGAAACGGCTCACCCCGTAGGAGTTTATACACTGAATCCCTGTTACATTCAGGAGTCCGCCCCGGCATTCGCGGGCGGACTCCTTTGGAACCTTTAATTTTTCGTGAATCTTGCGGTGTTTCAGCTCATTATGTGCGACTGGAACTTTTCAGAGATATGGGATAGAATGAGGAATAGTCCGGTTTTTCCCGTTTTCGACGTATCCCTATGCCATCTTTCGGATCATTCCTAGCCACTCTGAAGAAAAAGATTATCGAGAGTGTTTTCGGCCGTTTTTCCCAGGATATCGGCATCGATCTGGGGACGGCGAACACGCTCGTGTTCGTTCGTGGTCGTGGCATCGTCATCAATGAACCGTCCGTCGTGGCAGTGAATAAGCGGACCGGACAGATCCTGGCTATCGGCAAGAATGCGAAACGGATGGTCGGTAAGACCCCGGGTCACATCACGGTGACACGTCCGCTGGTGAACGGCGTCGTCTCGGATTTCGAAGTGACCCAGCAGATGCTCCGATACTTCATCAGCAAAGTGCATCAAGGGAACATGATGTTCCTTCGTCGGCCACGCGTGCTTATCGGCATCCCATCGGGAGTGACCGAGGTGGAAAAGCGCGCAGTGGTCGAAGCGGCACAAAACGCGGGTGCCCGGCAGGCGTTCCTGATCGACGAACCGATGGCCGCCGCAATCGGTGCTCGGCTTCCGGTGACGGAGGCGGCTGGAAACATGATCGTAGATATCGGTGGTGGGACGACCGAGATCGCGGTCATTTCGCTCGGTGGCGTGGTGATCTCGCGGAGCCTGCGTGTGGCGGGTGACAAGATGAACCAGGATATCGTCCGGTACTGTCGCGACGAGTTCAATCTCCTTATCGGCGAGCGCACGGCCGAGGAGGCGAAAATCGCCATCGGAAGCGCATACCCACTGCGAGAGAAACTGACCCTGCCGGTTCGCGGTCGCGATCTCGTCTCGGGACTGCCCAAGGAGATCATCATGACCGACGAACATGTCCGTGAGGCGCTGTCGCATTCGATCCGTGTCATCACGAATACCATAAAGACGATCGTCGAGGAGACGCCTCCCGAGCTTATCGCCGACATCATGGGGCGAGGTATCATCTTGGCCGGGGGTGGCAGTCTCATCCGTGGTATCGACCGCCTGTTCGCGAACCAGACCAGTATCCCGGTCCGACTCATGGAAGATCCGCTCACGGCCGTGGCACGTGGGACGGGCGTGGTACTTGATGACATGGAACACCTGCAGGATGTATTGATCGAATCGGGTTCTTCCAGTATGCTCCGCTGACGTTCCGGTTTTCGATCCGATCCGGATTTTTTTCGATTCGCCACGTATGAATCCGAAAGGCCTCTCGCATTCGAAATTCTTTCGCGCCGTCATCGTACTTGCGGTGCTGTTTGGACTTGCGGCGTGGGCACCGTCTCCCTTGGGATCGCTTTTGCGCGGTACGTTCCACACGATCTTCCTTCCGGTGGAGAGACTCTTTTCCTCGGTATCGTTCGGCTTCCGTGATACGCAGGAATTTCTTTCCTCTATCGGCGACCTGAAGAGGGAAAACGAGCGGCTTGCGGAGGAGAATGTCCGTCTCGAGGCGGAGAACGCGGGACTTGCTTTTCTGCGCGATGAGAACGCGTCGCTTCGGAAATCGACAGGGCTTGAGATCCGCAAACGGTTCGACCTGCTCGCGACCGAGGTCATTGCGGCCGGCGGCGAGGGCGGGCACGGGTCCGTCATCATCGATCGCGGATCGATGCAGGGCGTTTCTGTCGGGATGACAGCGATTGTGGGAGAAGGGATCCTGGTTGGTATCGTCGACGAGGTCTATCCGGCAAGCGCACAGGTAGCGCTGATCACCAATTCGGACAGCGCGCTTGGCGGTATCACGATCGGGAACGGTTCACAGGGAATCGTACAGGGGGACCGTGGTCTGGGCATCCTCTACGGCAAGGTACTTCAATCCGACCCGCTTTCCCAGGGGGACCAAGTGGTGACGTCTGGGGTCGGCGGGACGGTTCCTTCCGGTCTTCTGGTCGGCAAGGTGAGTTCCGTCCGCGATTCGGGGGACCGGCTGTTCCGCGAAGCGAGTATCCTTCCGCCGGTCGATTTCGGGAAGCTCCGATTCCTGTTTCTCGTACGAAAGGACATATCTCAATGAAAAAGACGTATGGGATCATGGTTTGCGAGAGTGTCGGCGATCATTTTAGTGTCTCTGATCGGGGCCTCCGTCTTGAACGTGGCATTCACCTCTGATATTCTTTTCCCATCACTCCTTTTTTCGATTGTGGTATCACTCTCTCTTTCCAAAGGATTCGTGAAGGCAATGCCAGCCGTTATTATCATCGGGCTCGTGGCCGATATCGCGACGCTTGATCGGATCGGACTACTGGCCGCATTTTCGGTGGGACTCGCTTATTCCGCAGGCTTTTTCTCCCGGAGGTTTGTTGTCGGACACGGGTTCATGACGCACCTCTTTGCCGGATTCCTGATCGGGTTTGGCACGATTCTTTTTTCAATCGTGGCCTTTTCGTTCGGTATTCCCGGCGCTTTGAGTCGGACCGTGGCGGGCTTTTCCTTTGGGATCGTCCCGATGGCGCTCATACTCGGTGTGGTCTCGTTTTCAATCGTCGAGGCTGTGTTGAGACGGTTTGAGAATTGGCTTTCGTATCTCGATGCCCCAAATGTATTCTGATTGAAAATCATAGCGCGTGACGATATGTTCGGAAAACTCCCGAAAAGAAAAGGAAGCGAGATTGATGATGCCGTGCTCACTATTACCCAAAAGGAGGCGGCAAAGATCGAATGGCCACTCCGCCGGAAATGGGCGAGGGGATATTTTTTCGTGTCCGCTGCCATGCTTTCGGTTTTGTTCGGTCGCGTCGTCTATATGGAAATCTTCCAGGGAGGGAAGTATGCCGATATCGCGACGCGCAACAGTATCCGGCAGATTCCTCAGCCCGCACCGCGCGGTATCATCTATGACCGGTTCGGCAAGTCGCTCGTCGACAATGTGCCGAGTGTCGGTGCCGCGATCGTTCCTGTGGATATGCCGGCCAATCCCGATGCACGGGCAAGGCTTCGAGATGCCGTCATATCCGTCTTACACGTCGATCCGGAAACAATCGATGCTATCCTGACGCTCGGGAAGGCAGATCGGTTGCAGCCGGTACTCCTCAAAGAGAAAATCACGCAAGAGGAAATGATCTCCTTCCTCTCCCGACAGAAGGACTTTTCCGGTGTCAGCCTCTTCAAATCCGCTTATCGGAACTATTCTGACAGCGTCATCTTTTCCCATTTGCTTGGGTATGATGGGAAGATTACCGAGTCGGAGCTTGCGTCGGGGACGGACTATTTGCCGACCGATATGATCGGGAAACAGGGTATCGAGAAAAGTTACGAATCCGTGCTTCGCGGTACTCGCGGATATGACCGTGTGGAAGTGGATGCGCTCGGGCGTCCGCAACGGGTCCTCGGATCGGTCGCAGCGATACCGGGAGGTGATCTTTTCCTCAGTATCGATGCGGATCTGCAGAAGAAAGCATACGATTCGCTTCTGGCGATGCTCGATTCGAAAGGTCTGTCACGCGGAGCGGTGGTGGCGCTCGATCCACGGGATGGGTCGGTGTTGGCGCTTGTCTCGGTGCCAGGGTTCGACAATAATTTGTTTTCGGAAGGTATCTCGACTGATGCCTACCGGTCATTGCTTAATGACGGATCGAAGCCACTCTTCAATCGGGCGATCGCGGGGACCTATGCACCCGGGTCGACGTTCAAGCCGGTCATGGCGGCAGCAGCTTTGTCTGAGGGAGTAATCGACGAGCATACACAGATCGAATCGAAGGGGAGTATCTCGGTGGGAAATTTTACGTTCGGCGACTGGCGGGTAAACGGGTTCACAGACGTACGCCGTGCCATCGCGGTCTCGAGCGACGTGTATTTCTATACCGTCGGTGGCGGGTATGGCGGTATCGCGGGCCTCGGGGTACGGCGGATGAAAGACTATGCCTCGCGCTTCGGATACGGGATCGCGACCGGCATCGATCTTCCCGGTGAGGCGGATGGTCTGTTGGCGGATCCGGAATGGAAGAAGAAGACGATGGGGGAACCGTGGTATATCGGTGACGATTATCATACGGCGATCGGTCAGGGATTCACCGCAGCGACCCCCTTGCAAATCCTGAATTCGGTCGCTGCTATCGCTAACGGCGGGACGCTTTATGTGCCTCATGTCGTCTCGCAGGCACGTGGAGTTGATGGCAAGACGGTTGCGAATCCTTCACAAGTAATCCGAAACGGATTCGTAAGCCCGGATATCCTCAGGGTCGTCCGGGAGGGCATGCGACAGACCGTGACCGATGGGACAGCTCAGTCGCTCAAGACCCTGCCACTTCCGGTGGCCGGTAAGACGGGGACGGCGCAGTTTGGTACGGGCAACAAGACCGACGGGTGGTTCGTTTCTTTCGCTCCGTATGACGACCCAAAAATCGCAATCATCGTCTTGGTAGAAGCACAGGAAGGCAATGAGGATTACAATACCGTGCCGGTTGCGAAGGATATCTATGATTGGTATTTCCGGGAGCGACTCGGTTCGGGAACCGATGCCATAAAGTGACCGATATTTCACTTTGCATAAGCCTTTTTTAAGATATCTTGACATACTTCGAATCCGTGATACCATTGGAAGCACTTTTTTGTCCGTGGAACTATTCGGACCGGACAAAACCGATTTCTTACGGATATCGGATAAGGAATAATATGTGAGACAGAAACCATGGCCAAGATACTGACCCGTGAGGGAATGAAAAAACTGCACGACGAGCTTGAGGACCGAAAAGTCAGGCTTCGGCAGGAAATCGCCGGCGCGATCAAGGAAGCGAAGGAACAAGGCGACTTGTCTGAGAACGCCGAATATAGCGAAGCGAAGCACCAGCAAAATGAGAACGAGACCCGCATCATGGAGCTCGAAGCGACGTTGAAGGAGGCGACCGTGGTCGAGAAAACTTCCGGATCCTCGTCGGTCCAGATCGGTTCCTCGGTCGTGCTTGACTGCAAGGGTAAGGAAATGCGTTTCACTATCGTCGGCACGAACGAGGTGAATCCGGCACAGGGACTTATTTCGAGCGATTCACCGTTCGGTCGCGCCCTCATGGGCCGATCCAAGGATGAGCATGTCGAAGTCGATGTTCCGGTCGGCAAGCTCAAGTGCGTCATCACGTCGGTGGCGTAAAGTTTGGATTGAAATTCGAATACCGAAATAACATAATTTGTTGTATATCGCTACTAGAGGAGTCCGACTCCCAATAGGGAGTCGGACTCCTGAATGTAACAGTGATTCAGTTAATTTGGTATAAGATAGAATTTTTATATGAAGAGTTTTTGGTTGAGCTTCGAAATTTGACAGATTATTAAATTAATGTTAATATATATTCGTAATGTTCGCCAATATTTCATGGTATTTTTTCAACGAGACGGAGAGATCATGAAACTCAGTTTATTTGAATGTCCAAAGGGGCAGTGGGGAGCTGAAGATGTTCCTCCTACGGTTTATGAACCAAAGTGGTCCAGGTAGGAATAGGATGAGCGATGATCGCCCGAACAGGATTCGGGCGATTTTTTCTTGTCTTCGAAGCGAAAACCCGGTACAGTATGGGTAACTGATTCGAATCAAAATGCATCTATGCGTGAAGACATACTCGCCGCAAAAGCGGACAAACTCGAAAAACTGAAGACTGCGGTCGGAACGGTCTATCCGGAAAAGACGGAGCGCACCCATACTACGGCAGAGGCGATTGTGGCGTTTGATAGTCTGTCCGCGGCCGGGACGGACGTAGCGCTCGCCGGACGGATCCGGTCGCTTCGGACGATGGGCAAGATCGCGTTTGCTCATATCGAGGACGGGAGCGGTCGGATACAGATATTTCTGTCCGAGGCCGACCTCGGGGCGGAGACGTTTCGACTGTTCGCCGATACGATCGAGATGGGGGATTTCGTGAACGTGCATGGGACGCTCTTCCTCACGAAGAAGGACGAGAAGACCGTCGCCGTGAAGTCGTGGGCTATCCTTGGAAAATCGATGCGAGCGATCCCGACGGATCACTACGGTATCGAGGACAAGGAAGAGTTATTACGTCGTCGGTATCTCGATCTTCTTGCGAACCCTGAGACGCGCGAACTCTTCCGCAAGAAGAATCTCTTCTGGCAGACCATCCGGGGCTTTTACATCAAGGAAGGCTATCTCGAGGTGCAGACGCCGATTTTCGAGCATGTGCCGGGCGGTGCCGAAGCTGAGCCGTTCGTGACGCATCACAATGCACTTGATATTGATTTCTATATGCGCATTTCGCTCGAGCTCGCGCTGAAACGACTTTTGGTCGGCGGGTTCGAACGTGTGTTCGAGATCGGTCGGGTGTTTCGTAACGAAGGCATCGATCGCGATCACTTGCAGGAATTCGATCACATGGAATGCTATGGCGCGTACCTCGATTTGGAACAGGGGATGGAGATGACCGAGCGACTGTACAAGGAAATCGTATCGGCCCTGACCGATGGCGCGATGAAGACTTCGTACGAAGGCGTGGAGCTCGACTGGTCCAAGCCGTTCCCTCGTGTCGATTATTTTGAAGAGTTCAAAAAGGAAACTGATATCGATTTGTCAGGCGACGTGACCGTTGAGACACTCCGCGCGAAAGCGGATGAACTCGGTATCAAGTACGACAAGGCCGCAGGCAAGGGACGGCTTATCGATACGATCTACAAGAAGACCGTCCGGCAGAAACTCATTCAGCCGTGTTTCCTGGTCGGACATCCGATCGAAGTATCGCCACTCGCGAAGTCGGATCCGAACAATCCACAACGCGTGCTGCGTATGCAGCCGATCGCGGCCGCAAGCGAACTTGGCAACGGGTTCTCGGAACTCAATGATCCGGCTGATCAGCGGGCCCGATTCGAAGAGCAGGCGAAGCTTCGTGAAGCGGGGGACGCCGAGGCACAGATGCTCGATGAGGATTTCCTCGAGGCGCTCGAATATGGCATGCCGCCGGCCTTCGGCTTCGGCATGAGTGAACGACTGTTCGCGGTCCTGTCCGACCGGTCCATCCGCGAGACGGTCATCTTCCCGCCGATGAGAAGTAAAGACTGACAACTGACAACAAACAACGTACGACAGTGAATGGATAGCATTGAGTGTTGAACAGGGAACGAAGGAATTACTGTTGGCGATTGTCACTCCGAGCGAGCCTTGAGGATATGTCGTTCACTCATAGTCGGGTCGGGTCGGGAAAGCTGTCGGTACGATATAGCATGTCCGATACATTTGTGATCACGTATGGAATACCTCGACGTTCTCGATGACAATGGGAAACCGACCGGACAATCCGCGTCCCGTGAGGAAGTTCATGAGAAAGGTTTGTGGTACAGGAGTGCTCAGGTAGTCATCATGAATTCGGATGGACGGATTTTCGTCCATCGGCGGGCATCGATGAAGAAATACTATCCGGGATTGTACGACGTGTATTTCGGCGGACACGTCTTGAGCGGGGAGTCATCGGTCGGAGCTCTTATCCGTGAGGTGACGGAAGAGATCGGGATAGACCTGATTCCGGCGGATTTCTTGCTTTTGTTCGACATCAGAAAAGCCGACGTCCAAAACGGCGGTTCGTTCATCAATAATGATTTCGCCGAGGTATATCTGGTGCGGAAAGATTTCCAACTCAGTCAGCTGTCGTTACAGGAGGAAGAGATCGCGGAGGTGCGGTTTTTTACGGCGCAGGAAATACATGAGGAAATCAGTAGGGCGGAGTCGTCATTCATTCCGCGGGAACGGGAGTATGATCTCCTGTTTTCCGCCTTGGAAACTAAGGCATAACGTATGAAAATCGTCATCTGTGGAAGTTCCACATTCCGAAAGGAAAAGGTCGCGATGAAGGAACGGCTCCTGGAAATGGGCCATGAGCCGGTTCTCGATCCGACGACCGAAATGCTTGCGCGCGGAGAAAATCCGGAACTGCTGAAGAAAATCGCTGCCGAGCATTCCGAGGTGAAGAAGGAATACGGCCTGATCAAATGGTATTTTGACGCGATCGTGGCGAGCGATGCGATACTCGTGCTCAATTATGACAAGCGGGGAATCGCGAATTACGTCGGTGGCAATACGCTGATGGAGCTCGGGTTCGCGTTCGTACACGGCAAGAAGATCTTCCTCCTGAATCCCGTTCCTGATGTTTCGTATAAGGATGAGATTCTTGCGACGTACGATGTCGTACTCGATGGGGACATCGGTAAGATATCCGAGGTGGGAAATGACTGACATTGAACAAGGAAATATGGATGCGAACAAGAAGAGGACGATCGGAAATATCGAAACGGAAGCGAAGAAATACTTCGTCGATGCTTCGGGTTGCCACGACTTTACGCATGTGGAGCGCGTGCGGGCGCTCGCTCTTCGGATAGGACGGGCGGAGAAGGCGGACCTGTTCGTGCTCGAGGCCGCCGCGCTGCTGCACGATATCGCGAAAAACGATGAGATGCGGAAAAAGGGGGAATTTTGCCACGCGACTGAAGGGGCAGTACTCGCGCGGCCTATTCTGGAAGCGGCCGGTGCCGATGAAAAAACAATTGACTGCATCGTCCATTGCATCGCGACACATCGGAAGCGCGGGAAGAACGTACCAGAGAGTTTGGAGGCGAAAATACTTTTCGATGCGGATAAACTCGATTCGCTCGGGGCGGTCGGAATCGGGCGAGTGTTTCTCTTCGCGGGAATGGCAGGGTCGAAAACCTTGTATACCGGACATGAGCAGGAATTCGCGAAGCACGACAAAGATTATTCTTATACGAAAGAAGACTCCGTGTTTCTTGAATATGAACAGCATTTGAAGCACCTCAAGGATCGGATGCTGACAAAGACGGGGAAAATGATCGCCAAGGAACGAAGCGATTATATGAGGGATTTCTTCCGGCAGTTTTGGAAAGAGGTGAGGGGGAACGATTGAGACATTCTGTTATACTCAGTTACACGTAAATCTGAAATGAATAATTCATGTATACTAACGTAATCGATCATTCCAGTACTCGTTTTCCATTTCTCATACCGAAATATCGTAATTTGTTGCATATCGCTACCAGAGGAGTTCGACTCCCTATAGGGAGTCGAACTCCTGAACGTAACAGGGATGTAGTTCATTTGGTATAAGAAATTGCCTCCCTTCGTCTCCGCGAGTCCGCAAGCTGGCGGAGAAGCGGTCCGGGACTCCGGATTGCCACCCCGGCATACGCGGGGCAGGCTACCCGAGGACGGGCTCGCAAAGACAGACGTATTTGATATGGTTTCAGTTTCTAACGTGACTGAGTATAACTTATAACGGGTTAGGGAAGAAACTAACAACTAACAACTAACAACTAACAACGTACAACCGAATTGAAAATCGAAGGTCAACAAACAATCAGCCACTGAAAACGGGGAGGGTCGGGGTCGACAGGGCAGTCTTTCCTTTCCTCTTGTGAGGGTATACAATTTCTGAGGATAATATGTAACCGATATCGTTATGAATCCTTTCGTCAATCAGCAATTCATGTCTCTCATCGTTCTCGTTTTGCTGTGGACCCTGCCGTGGAAGGGTGTGGCGCTCTGGAAGTCCGCTCGCAACGGGCAGAAGACTTGGTTTGTCATTTTGTTTCTCGTGAACACCGTCGCGTTGCTTGAGATCGTCTACATCTTCTTCTTTTCGAAGCCAAAAGGAAGAGAGACAGTACTGTCTGCCGAATCGAAAAATTGATTCCGGCATCAGTTTAGTAATGATCGGTTGTCAGTTATAAGTCGTGAGTTGTCAGTTCAGATATATTATGTCCGAAATCGAACTCGTGGTATTGATCGATGACGATGATAACGAGATCGGCACGATGCCGAAGTCAGACGTGCATACGCTCGACACGCCGCTGCACCGCGCATTTTCGTTGTTTCTGTTTCGCAAATCCGACGGGAAACTGCTTTTGCAGCAGCGTAGCCACATGAAGAAGACCTGGCCTTTGGTCTGGTCAAACACCTGTTGTGGGCATCCGGGTCCGGGCGAGGAGCGGATCGATGCCGTCGCACGCAGGCTTGATCGCGAACTCGGCATGAAGGCCGATACGCTCCGGTTCGGCATGCCGTACCGGTACAAGTTCACTCGCGACGGTGTGACCGAAAACGAGATCTGTCCGGTCTTCGTCGGGCTCGTTTCGATGGAACCGAATCCGGCTGATGACGAAGTGGAATCGACACGCTGGGTCTCTTGGGACGACTTCCTGACAGAGATCCGTGAGCATCCCGGTACCTATTCGGATTGGTGTGAGGAAGAAACTCTTTTGCTCGAGGAGAAAGGGATCATCCGGGAACTGTTAGCCGACTCGCTTGCGGGCGTGTGATCGACGTATCGACACAGATGTCGTAAGAAACATATTTTGAAGAAAAGTATTATCGTGTATGAAGACTCCAAAAAGCCGAATCAAGAAGGACGGGCCGAAAGTTGCGTTGACCAGGTTTGGAAAATATGTCGATGGAACGACGGGAAAAGTGCAAAGCGAGGAATATTGGCGTGGATTGTATGAACTGTTCCTGAACACCTCGTTTCGGTTGCCGGTCACGTTTGAAAACGACGATGAGAAAAACGGAGCGATGCATCCGGTCGTTTCGGTGCATAAGAACGGACGGAAAAACCTGATTATCTTCGAAAGGAAAAACAGGGCCGATCGTTGGCATAAGATGAGTACGAGAAAAATCGATGGCAAGGTCTTTGTCGCGCACTATGCCAGCGGGTATGACCTGATCACCGGGTTGCCGGTTTCCCTTCTGAAAGAATACGATCTCCATATAGATTACGGGAAGGATAATCTGCTCGTGTTGCGTTCGGAAGACGCCTTGATGTTGAGATCTCATTCGGGAAAATTGTGAAGGACGCACGTCGTATGAAAAAAGTATTCATCATCCATGGCTTTCAGGGGACGCCGAACGGCGGGTGGCGGCCCTGGCTCATGGGGGAACTTGAGAAGAAAAATATCTACGCCTGCTCGCTTCCGATGCCGGATCCGGAGTGGCCGCTCTGCTCGGAATGGGTCGGCGAGATAGAAAGATCCGTAGAATGGTCTGTCGGCGACGAGGTGTACCTCGTAGGTCATTCCTTGGGTGCGACGGCGATATTGCGGTACCTGGAGAATGACAATGTGCATCCCATCCAAGGGGCCGTACTCGTTGCCGGGCCGATATCCAAGAATGACAATAGAACGATAGATAATTTTTTGGAAGACGGATTCGATTTTTCGACCATCTCTTCAAAATGCGGTCGCTTCGCCGTCATTCAGGGAGATGACGATCCCTCTGTGCCCATGAAAGACGCGGAACGCCTGTCCTCGGAACTATCCGCCGAATTAACCGTCGTTCAGGGCGGTAAGCATCTCAACACTTCGGCGGGATGGTTCGAACTGCCGCCATGCCTGGATGCATTGGATGAGATGATGGGGTGAGTGTCGATACTGCGGGATTTCCGGATTGTTCTTCACGCAATCATCACATAATGTTGAAGTTTTCTTTATGCGGATGCATGTACGCTTCCTTCATAATAGGTAACAACACAAATCATATGGAGCCGTTCACGACGCAAGGGAATGGAGACGGGAATATTCGAAGTGGAATGAACGGGAATGGAATTTTGAGCCGATTGAAGGATCCCATCAATATCGTAATGGGAATGTTGGTATTGGGAACGATCTGCGTGGGAACCTATTGGTACTTGTCGGGGAGAAATGCCGTGACTTCGGAGTCTTTGGGACAGAACGTGATGGTCGGAGGTACTCCGGGTATGCCACCGGAGGCGGCGATCAGCGCCTGTACCGGCAAGGCGGTCGGTAACGCATGTCAGTTCAGTGACAACGGAAACACCGCTACCGGAACATGTGACGACAAGCCTGGCGTGCGTTCTTGCAAAAAGGATGACGCACAAGGCACGGCTCAGTCGAATGTCAAAACAAGCGATCAGAAATCCGGCCAGTCTTCCGCAGGTGGCGGTGGGGGAGCGAATCAATATACTATCGAGCAGGCCGTCTCTGATAATGCCCAACTGAACACTATGTCTTTTGACGGATTGGGATTCATAACGGGCAATACGTGTTCCGATTCGTTTTTGCCGCCCGGAAAGGTAGCGGATTTTTTCGGGTTTCAGCATTTGCGGGACATCACTGCCGACGGCAAGGGACACGATACCGATTTCGTGACCAACTCTGCCTATAATGTCCTGAAAACGCTCAATGATACCCAGAAGGCGAAGCTGTTCGCACTCGCCAAAACCCAGGCGAGCCTTGTTGATGAGTTCGCGTACAAGCGCTTCCCGCTCATGGTCGCGTTCAGGCGTCAACTGACTGGCGACATTCCTTCGGGATCGTCAGGCTTGAATAAGGAGGCGGTCATACAATACAGCTCGGATATCTATGCGGTGGATGCGCAGGTAAGTATTCAACGGGCAAAACTGTATGCCGAAACGTTGAATTCTTTGGATGCGACGCAGAAGGCGTATCTCGACGGGATGGTCAAGGGCGGTTTCACATCCTGGTCGGTGCTACCGGACCAGGTCGGAAAGGGTGTATCAAAAGAGGAGTCCGTCCTCGTTATGACATACGCAAGCGAGATGTTCGGCTGGTATGCCGGAAACGTCGAAGCCGATACATACTTTTGTCCCGAACGGCAGGCGGATTATTTCGGTGGATTCTATATCAAGGATGCTCCGGCCATCGGTAACGCCGGATATACTATCGGTGAATCCATAACGGGCGATCAGGGTCAGGCGTTCATCGCCGCTCTTGATAGCACCCAAAAAACGACGGTGACGAGCGTCATCGGGACTCAGAAAACGGCTTTAACCGGAATCGTGGAAAAAAGACGGGCGATTTCCACCGAACTGCGAAAGGCCTTGTCGGGTGGGACGATAAACGAGGATCTTGTCATGAGCTTATCACGTGAATATGGCGCGCTTGATGGGGAAATCTCCTATTACTATGCGACCGCCTTTTCGAAAGTGGGAAATACCTTGACCGATGAACAGAAGACGACCCTGGTAAAATTGAAAGGTCTGGAACAGTACCCCTGCGATACCTCCAAGGCCTATCTGTATTCGGAGAAGATAAGCATGCCGACGGTCCAGAACACGGATTTCCTGTTCGGGAAATAATTCGAAAATATCACACTTCTATGTTCCTGGAAAAAACGGAAAACGAATCAGGACAGGTAGGTCTGTCGAAGAGGCGGAAAGTGGTCGTTTCCATCCTGGCGTTTCTCTTTATCGCGGTCCTACTCGGGGCATTTTGGGATCTGTATGGGCGAAAGATATTCTGCGGTTGTGACTGTGCGACGAAAACTACGGCCGAGGGCGATAGCTTCCAGACAGCGACTGTGACGAACGGCATTACCGCGGTTTCCGGCGGCGGTCAGGCCGCTTCGGTCAACGGAAAAAAGGGAAGCAAGCAGGGTGGAAAGAATGGGGTGACCCAGGCGGGATCGGCAACCGCGTCGACAGCGTCCGCTACGGGTTCGGCGGCGTATGATTCCTGCATCAATAAGACCAAGGATAATCCCCAGTGCAAGGATTGCTGCGACTGCCTGAGCGGAACCGACAGCGCGACGAGGACCGCCTGCCGGAATACCTGCGCGACCCACGACTTCGGCGCGAATTCGGATTTCATCACGGTGACATCCCCCTCGGCGCTGGGCGAGAAAGGGGATTATTCGACATGTACCAAGGAAGCGAGCTCCGGGGAATGCAAGACCTGCTGCGAGAATTCCATGGGACTCCAGTGCGGGGATTACCGGTTCTGCAGAACGGCCTGCAATACGAAATTCGGGACGACAAGCGGCCCGCAACAGTGATATGGACAGGAGAGCGTATATCGTTTCCAGTGTCGTTCTGATGGCGGGAATCGGAGTGGTGTCCTGGTTTTGGGGTTCGAACAGGGCCGTAAAACAGGCCGTGTCGGAACCGGAAGGGGCCGTCGTTTCGCAGCCCGCGATCGTTCGGGAAGGAGTTGGCAGGGAGCGGTTCTCGTTCGGGGTCCAGGGAGATTCGCACCCCGAAAGGGCGGGGAAGATGTTCAATTCCGGGTTGTATGAAACGACCTTGCGGAACGCGGCGAATGTCCGACCCGCATTCTATTTCCTGTTGGGGGATGATTTCAGCATCGAGAAACTGATCGAAAACAAGAGTTATTCGCAACAGACGGTCGACGAGGTGTATCTCACCCAGAAGAAATTTCTCGACGCGCTTTCGGTCCCGAAGTATCTGGTGAACGGCAACCACGAGCAGGAAGCGAAATATCTGTTGGATGGGACGGACGGCAATCCCGCCGTCCTGGCGAGGAATGCCAGGGAAAAGTATTTCGATTCGCCGGGAGCGGAAAACGGATATTATTCCTTCGTATACGGCGACGCCCTGTTCGTGGTGATAGATTTCTATTGGCATTCGGATATCGCGGTCGACAATACGGCCGGCGTGACGAAGACTGCGGGAGGGAAGGATGACCGAAACCTGTGGGATGTCACGCTCGGCGACGCGCAGTACCGATGGTTCAAGCAGACCCTGGAAGGAAGCACGGCGAAATACAAGTTCGTGTTCGCCCATCACGTGCTCGGAACCGGGCGCGGGGGGATCGAGGAGGCGAAGCTCTATGAGTGGGGCGGATATGGCCGGAAGGGAATATGGGAATTCGATGCCATGCGGCCGGGATGGGAACTGCCGATCCATCAGCTGATGGCGAAGAACGGGGTGACGATATTCTTCCAGGGTCACGATCACCTCTTCGCGAGACAGGAACTCGACGGAATCGTTTATCAGGAAGTACCGACCCCGGCGGATGACACGTATACCGCATTCAACAGGGACGCGTATACATCCGGGACCGTGATGCCGAACGCGGGCTTCCTCAATGTGACCGTTTCTCCCGATGCGGTGAACGTCGATTACGTGCGGTCATTCCTGCCCAAGGACGAATCCGGCCAGAACAGGAACGGAAGCGTGGGCTATTCGTATTCCATTAAGTGAAGGGACTTATGAGGATCGACAAGGCGACCATTGCCATCGCGACGCTCATCTTGGGAATAGGAGCCGTGACCTGGTTCTGGGTGTCGAAGAAGGTTCCGGCAAGCCCGGACGGAAGTCCGGCGGTTCATCCGGTTTCCGATGCCGGCCAAAACCGTCTATCCGACGCCGGCGGGTTCGTGTTCGCCATAGAGGCGGATCCTCATATGGACGAGCAGTCCGACCCGGCGGTGTATACGGCGACACTTCGGAATATCGCGAGCGCCAAGCCGGCGTTTCTGATCGATCTCGGCGACATCTTCATGGTCGACAAGCAGGCCGATAAGGGCGAAGCGAATATCCGGAGCCGGTACGCGCTGATGAAGGACTACTACGATCTTCTCGGAACGATCCCGTTCCATTTCGTCATGGGAAATCACGACGGGGAGACCGGATGGGATCCGTTGTATACGAAAGACTATCGTCGGGAGTATTTCCCTGACGAGACCTCGGACAAAAACTACTCCTCGTTCGAGCAAGGTGACACACTGTTCGTCATACTCGATCCATACTCGTACACGAAGCCGAAGCCGACAACCGACGGATGGGGGTGGACGCTCGGCAGGGAACAGTACGATTGGTTGAAGACGACCCTCGAGCAGAGTCATGCCACGCACAAATTCGTCTTCATCCATCAGTTGGTGGGAGGGGGCGATCAGGGCCGTGGTGGCGTCGAGTTCGCGAAACTCTACGAATGGGGAGGGGGTAATGCGGACGGCAGCTACGGGTTCGACGCACGGCGTCCCGGGTGGGGAAAGCCGATCCGGGAACTCCTGAGGGAAAACGGCGTTCAGGCCGTCTTCAAGGGGCATGATCACTTTTTTGCCAAGCAGGAGCTCGACGGGGTACTATATCAGACCCTGCCGCAACCCAGTCATCCGGGAGACAGGGTGACGACCGCCGCCGCGTACGGATACGGAAGCGGGGTTATCCTGGGTGGGTCCGGATACCTCCGGGTCACGGTTTCCGCTTCGGGGACGACGGTGGAATTCGTGAAATCGGACGGATCGGTCGCATATACCTATTCGCTATGAGACATCATCCGGTGACGAGAATCCTGCTCATAGACGACGAGCCGGCCATAGCGGAAACGCTTTCCGCGTATGCCGGAAGGGACGGAATGTCGGTCGAATACGCGAAGGACGGCGAGGCCGGCCTGGACCTGTTCGGCCGTCGGAAATTCGATGTCGTCGTCGTCGATTGGATGCTGCCGGGAATCTCCGGCCCGGAGATCGTGAAGACGATCCGGGAGAAAAGCGATATCCCGATCCTGATGATCAGCGCCCGCGACGAGGAGTCGGACATCGTCGTCGGCCTGGAGCTGGGGGCGGACGACTATGTCACCAAGCCGTTCGGCGCGCGGGAGCTCATGGCACGCATCAAGGCGTCACTGAGGCGGAGCGGTACGGGATCCGATCGGGTCCGGACGCTGAATGTCGACGGTCTCGAGTTCTGTTTCGAGACGATGGAGTTTTCCCGGAACGGGGCGAGGATCGCCCTTACGCCGAACGAGTTCAGGATATTCCGGACGCTCTACGAGAACCGCGGCAAGGTCGTATCCCGCGAAATGTTGATGGAGCGCACGCTCGGGAACTTCGATTACCTGAGCGATCGGACGCTCGATACCCATGTGAGGAATCTCCGGCACAAGCTCGAAGGCGATCCGAGGCACCCGACGCTCATCGAGACGGTCAGGGAAACCGGATTCAAGTTTAAAGCGGAATGACGATCGTGTACGTATATGAAAATGCAGGAAAAATACACGCTTGGTTCGGTCCTGATCGTGCTCATCGTCATGAGTATGACCTTTTTTCTCATCAACCAGCGGACCAACGATGAATTCAGGAAATTCACGATAGAGAAATCGAGGGCGATCCAGTCGCAACCGTCCCCGCCGCAGTCTGGACCCGACCGACCGCAACCGGCGCCCGTGAATCCGGATGATATCCGGTTCGCGCCGGATTCGCCGGAAGCACGATTCGTGAAAGCGACCCGGAGCACGCTCCTGACCGCGAGCGTGGCCGGCGTCGCGCTCGCCGTGGTCATGAGTCTCATACTCGGAAACTTTTTTCTCAGCGGAGTGTTCCGTCTGCGTTCCGCGATGAAAACGTATATGGGCGGAGGAAGAGCGAAACGGGTCGTATATTTCGGAAACGACGAGGTTAGCGGACTGACCGAGGCATACAATGCGCTGATCGAGAAGGTGGAACGGCAGGAGGGGATCCGAAAGGAGTTTTTCATCGACCTGTCCCATGAACTGCGTACACCGCTTACCGCGGTGAAGGGATATCTTGAAGGACTTTCCGACGGCGTGTTCGCATCCGAGAAGGAAAAGGAAATCGAACGGAAGGCGTTGTCGGAGACGGATCGGATGATCCATCTGGTGAAGGAGATGACGATGCTTGCGAAGATCGAGGCGGACGACCGTGAAATCTCGAAAGAGTCCGTATCGTTACGGAAAATCACCGAGGAGGTTACGGAGTCGCTGGCGAATGAATTGCGAGAGAAAGGAATGAAGACGGTTGTCGTCGGCGCGGTCGACGCTTTCGTCAATCAGGACAAGTTTAAGCAGATCATATTGAACCTGTTGGACAACGCCATCAGTCACGGCAGGAAAGACAACGACATTCGGATCGAAATGAGGAATAGTGACGGAAAGGCCGTATGGTCGATCGGAAACCTCGCGGATACCCTGTTCGCCGGTGAAGTCGTTCACGTGTTCGATCGGTTTTATCGTGCGGAAAAGGGTCGGCCGTATGACGATCGGAAACAGCATCTGGGAATCGGCCTAAACATCGTCAGGAAACTCATCGAGGCGCATGGCGGCGGCATAGATGCCCGAATGGAGGACGGAGAGGTGATATTCACGATCACGGTCTGAAACGCGGTTCCGTATGTGGCTCGCTGTGGACAATTTCCCGGGATTCGGCTAGGATAAGCGGAGAGGGGATAAGGAAGATGGTCGCTTGACTCACCCGCTTATAACGCTATGCGCGCAGTAACCGGGCGGAATTGGTGAGAACGTCGCATTCACGGTTGATGTGACATCGAAGTCAGGAAACGATATTTAGGTCGCTTAGCTCAGTTGGTTAGAGCACTGCATTCACATTGCAGGGGTCGGTGGTTCGAGTCCACCAGCGACCACATGGTTCGACGTACGACAAACGACTCACGACAAACGACTCACGACAAGAAAGCTTCGCCACTGATTATGTGGATGGTTATCGGTTGTCAGTTGTAGGTTGTCAGATCCCGATTATGCTTGATATCCAATTCATTCGCGATCACAAGGGCGAAATAGCCGAGGCGGCCAATGGCAAGAAGCTTTCTTTTGACGTCGAAACATTGTTGTCTGCGGATAAGGAACGAATCGAATCGGCACAAGCGCTCGAATCGGCACAGGCGGAGAAGAACGGTATCAATGAACGGATCGGGAAAGCGGGAAGTGATGAGGAACGCCAGACCGCTATCGCCGATGGAAAAACGATCAAGGAGAAGATCGAGTCGCTTGAACCGGCCACACGCGAGGCGAAAGCAAGATTTGATGCGCTCATGGCGCTCGTGCCGAATATCATGGCGTCGGATACGCCGGAGGGAAAGGGCGAAGAGGACAATGTGGAGGTGTCCCGTACGGGTACGATCCGCGAGTTTGATTTTACGCCCAAGGATCATATCGCACTCGGGACGGCGCTCGGATTGTTCGATCTCGAACGGGGGACCAAGGTCGCCGGATACCGCGGGTATTACCTTACGGGTGACGGGGCGCTCCTCGCGCTCGGACTCATGTCGTATGCACTTTCAAAGATGGCAAGTAAAGACTATGTGCCGATGATCCCGCCGACTCTCGTGAAAGGCTTTCCGCTTTTCGGCAGTGGCTACTTCAAGGGACTCGAATATGACGGCGAGGTGGACGAGATCTATCAGGTCGCTTCGTCGGACAAGGAGACCGACGGCAGCGAGTCGAAAGAACAGAAATTTCTCGTCGGTACGTCTGAGCCGTCGCTTCTGGCATTCCATTCCGGAGAAACGCTTGATGCGTCCGATCTCCCGATCCGCTATGCCGGTTTCAGTCAATGTTATCGTAGCGAGATCGGTTCGTACGGCAAAGATACCAAGGGGCTCTATCGCGTCCATGAGTTCATGAAAGTCGAACAGGTCGTCATCGCTCAGGCTGACATCGCAGTCGCCGAAACATTGCAACAAGAAATGCTCGGCATTACCGAGGAAATACTGACAGAACTCGGCTTGCCGTACCGGAAACTCCGGATCTGTGCCGGCGATATGGGCACGGGAAAATACAAGGCGTTCGATCTCGAGGCATGGATGCCCGGACTCGGCCGGTGGGGCGAACTCGGATCGGCCTCGAACTTCACTGATTGGCAGGCTCGCCGGCTCGACGTGAAATATCGCGATCCCGAAACAGGAAAAAAAATCCCGGTCTATATGCTCAACAACACCGCACTCACAAGTGTCCGTCCGCTCATCGCGATCCTCGAGAACTTCCAGGAAGCAGATGGTTCCGTTATTGTGCCGGAAGTCCTCCGTCCGTTCGTCGGCAAGGACCGGCTTACGGTCGCCTAGAGATGACGATGATTTTCTTCGGACAAGAATACACTCCCATATGACGTCATATGGGAGTGTTTCCGATCAAGGGGCGTCGGATGTTTCGGGAAAAAAGACTTAATGGGAAATATGTAAGGCTAAAAACTTCGATTCGTGCCATACTGGAGCCATAATCAATAAAACATTTGTAATGACGTATAAAAAAAGTGTGTCCGGTGCCATTCCGAACAGGTAAAGAAGAATGGAAAATTCAGA
>CAITOC010000049.1 GCA_903893925.1 Candidatus Moraniibacteriota bacterium | reverse complement strand
TGCTTCAAATTGTTCCCGGGTGATATCACTCGGATAGATCTTTCTTTCCATAGTTTTGTTTTAACAAAGCCTCTGGATGGAAGGATACACCTAAAAAAAGATTTGAGATAGATACTAAGCCCTATGAACATAAGGCCGTTTTCTGAACAACACAGGAACACGTTTTCGAAACACAAAGAAGCAGGAATAGGAGTCCTGCTTTTCTTTTTGGCTGAATGTTACAGTATGCTTGCGAGGAGAAGGGTGGCGACGAGGCCGATGAGTCCGCCGACGATGACTTCGCTCACGCGGTGTCCCACGCGCTCTTTGAGACGTGGAAACTTGGTCTCGTCGATATCGAGTTGCTGGACGAGCATATTGAGGTACCGGCCCTGGTCGCCGAGGTACATACGGATGCGCGCGGCATCGTCGACGAGGACGAATGCGAGCGCGGCGGCGACGGCGAATGATCCTGATCCGACGCCTTCGTACCATCCGACGCTGACGGCAAGCGAGACGGCAAATGCGGTATGGGCCGATGGCATGTGCCCGTGTGTGAACATGTATTCGGGCTTCCACCCGTGCTTTATGGTGAAGATGGCGAACTTGACCGCCTGGGTGCCGAGTCCGACGACGAGCGGGAGAACGATGACGAGGTAAGGATGGAAAATATTCATAGGATTTGCTTGATCCGACGGCGGATCCGCCGGATAGGTCCAGTATAGCACCTTTTCCGGCGACCCTTGTCAAAACGGGCGCTTTCGTGAAAGAATCCCCGTGACAGGAACTCGGACCTTAATAAACAAAATACGGGGGTGGGTAATGGACTACGTATATGACCCAGGCGATGAAGTAAGCGACGAATCGGAACAGGCACTCCTTGCCGGATCATTCAGCGTCGTCGTCCCGAAACATTATCGGGCGGAAGAGCTTGATAGCACGACTTCCTCGCGCTTGCTGGATGGAATTCTTACTTTCGGAAGAGATTTGTCGGCGTCGGATGTAATCTCTCTTCTGCCACGAGGAATCGAGGATGTTCACGCCTCCGGTATGAAGGATTTTCTCCATGGTTTGGATTGGAGGATGCACTCGTCTGGCATTTGTGGATTGTCCGAGAAATATGCGAGGCTTATCAGTAATAGCCACATACTCCCCATAGCGAAGGAACTCGTACGCTTTAATGAGGAGACGATGTCACGGATAAGTTTCCCTGAGAATCATCTCGGATCCGAAGAAGAACGTAGATTCTATGTCCAGCATCAGGATTGTATCGAGAAACTCTGGACAAAGGTACATTCGTATCTCAGCGTTCATTATCCTGCGTGTGAAAGTAATATCGCCGCGGTATCGACTTTTTTTTATCTTGCGCAGGCCAAATGGCTCGACGTGATAGAATTGTCGTCGCTTGCTCTCATGCGTCATCGAGCCGTATCATACGCTAAAAGAGGAATATTCAACGGTATTGTCAAATCCGTCCGGCAAACCGAAGCGGAAGTTCTGGCGACCGTAATCAATTCCATCAGACAGTGACAAAAAGGCTTCCGAATGGAGGCCTTTTCTTTTTGTCTGCGCGAATAGAATACCGAAATGAACTTGCTTTGTTGCATATCGCTACCAGATGAGCTCAACAGCGTCAGGTAATTTGATAGAAGGCGTTTCCTTCTGGTATTTTCGCATGCTACACTGGATGAGTTGTGAATGGCGGAATGAAGCGAATCTTTTATGAAATTTTGGGAAAAAGGGCTTAATCCAGAGCAAAAAAAGGCTGTACTCAAGACCGAAGGACCGGTGCTTATTTTGGCCGGAGCCGGGTCGGGCAAAACCAAGACCCTGACCCATCGGATCGCCTATCTGATCGCCGAGAAGCGCGTCTCGCCTGGCAATATCCTCGCGGTCACGTTCACGAACAAGGCGGCCGGCGAGATGCGCGACCGCATCGAGCAATTGCTCTCGACCGCAGCAGACGAGCGTTCGGAGCCGGTTTCGTTCCGTGGTTTTCCGCATTTCGGGACCTTCCATGCGATCTCGGCCAAGATTTTACGAAACGATATCGGTACGCTCGGTATCGATCCGCGATTCAATATCCTCGATGCGGACGACCAGCTCAGTATCGTGCGTACCGCGATGCGCGAGCTCGAGATCGACGCGGATCAGATAAAACCACGCTCCGTGCTTGAGGCGATCTCGCGGGCGAAAGGCGATTCGCTCGAAGAAGACGGATACGAGAGTCGCGCGAACGGATACTACGAGGAACTCGTCGCAAAGGTGTACCGACGGTATCAAGATGCGCTTCGTAAGACACAGAGTCTCGACTTCGACGATCTCTTGCGCCTGGTCGTGAAACTTTTTCGTACCTCGCCAGAGACACTCGCACGGTATCAGGATCTCTTTCAATACATACTTGTCGACGAATATCAGGACACGAACCCGCTTCAATACGAACTCATCCGACTTCTGGCGATGAAGCGTCGGAATCTGTTTGTCATCGGTGACGACTATCAATCCATCTACCGATGGCGACAGGCGGACATCCGCAATATCCTCGAATTCGAGCGCGACTATCCGGAGGCCGAGATCATCATGCTTGAGCGCAATTATCGGTCGACGCAGATCATTCTCGATGCGGCCGGGAGCGTCATCGCGAAGAATCGGAGCCAGCGCGAGAAGAAACTGTGGACCGAGACGAAGGAAGGGGAGCTTATCACCGCACGCACACTTCGCGATGAGGCTGACGAGGCGGAGTTCGTCGCACACACGATCGTAAAAAACGTGGAAACCGGCCGGATATTCGGTGATTTTGCCGTGCTCTACCGGACGAACGCACAGTCCCGTGTGTTTGAAGAAGCATTCTTGCGCTATTCCATCCAGTATCGTATCGTCGGCGGTCTCAAATTCTATCAGCGCAAGGAAGTGAAGGACGTGATCGCCTACGTGCGACTCCTGGCGAATCCGTTCGACCGACTCGCACTCGAGCGCGTTATCAATGAACCAAAGCGGACCATCGGTGGCGTGACACTGTCCAAGTGGACTTTGTTTTCCGAATCGCGCGACGAGGACCCGATTTCGGCCGCAACGCATCTGACGCCGGCCGACAGTGGTATCCCGGAGAAAAAAATACTGATTATTCAAAACTTCGCTTCGTTTCTTTTGAAACTGAGACTGGAAACCGGAAAGGAAGGTGCCGATATGCCGTTCTCGAAACTGCTCGTGAGTCTCGCGACGGATTCGGGATTCCTCGCTTCGCTTCGGGATGGGACCGCCGAAGGAGAGGATCGCGAGCAGAACGTGCGCGAGCTGTTCGGTGGCGCCAAAAAGTTCGATGATCGGCCGATTCAGGAAGCGATCCTGTCCTTCCTTGAGGAAGTCGCTCTCTCGTCGGATACGGATTCGATCGACAAGGCGTCGGATGCGGTACACCTCATGACGCTGCACAGCTCCAAGGGGCTCGAGTTTCCGGTCGTGTTCCTTGTCGGATTGGAAGAGGGCGTGTTTCCGCATTCGCGAAGCGCATTCTCGGAAGAGGACCTCGAGGAGGAACGGCGGCTCATGTATGTGGGGCTGACCCGCGCCAAGGAAAAACTGTATCTGTTGTCGGCGGAGGCACGGATGCTTTTCGGTTCGACGAGCGTCAATCCGCCCTCGCGATTCGTGTCGGAAATCCCGTCGCACCTCTTGGAGGAGAGAGTCGAAGAGGAACGACCATCTTTCCTATCCGCGATGTCACGACCGAAACGCTCTCGTTACGGCTCGTCTGCTTTGTTCGCGAAACGGGGAGGGATACGACGGGAACCGGATGATACGTTCGATGTATCGGACCTTCCGAAGTCATCCATATCGAAACGGAAGCCGTCGGCCTCGACCGGTCCGAAAGAGACCGACCTCCGTCCCGGCGACAGTGTGGAACATCCGGATTTCGGGGGTGGCGTGGTCGTCGCGATCGCCGGGACTATCGCCACGATTGCGTTTCGCAAGTCCGGCGTGAAAAAACTCATGCTGGGCACGGCTCCGCTTCGGAAGGTGTGAACCCTATTGCTACTGATGCAAAAGCAATCTATTATTTCGGGCGAAATCCATTTTTCGGCCAGTGATTGACCGGTGTCCTCTTGCCGGAGTATGCTGTATGTATTACACCAATCACATACGTTATGAAGCAGTCAGTCATGTCGGGTCAGAAGGGATCGTCGATTCGTCTTGCGGTGGATACGGCCATCTTTTCTGTCGTCGATGGCATGCTCAAGGTCCTGCTGGTCCGTATCGGAAGCGGACCGTATGAGGGAAAATGGGCGCTTCCTGGCGGATTGGTACTGGCGGATGAATCGCTCGACACGGCGGCGGAACGGGTATTGTCCGAGAAGGCCGGTGTCGACGACATCTATCTCGAGCAACTCTATACGTTCGGTTCCGTGGACCGCGACGTGCGCGGTCGGAGTGTTTCGATCGCGTATTTCGCGCTCGTGAACAGTGACCGGTGCTTGCCCGCGACCATCGAGTACTATTCCGACATCGCCTGGTACGATACGGCCACGCTGCCGAAGCTCGCATTCGACCATGCCAAGGTCGTCGAAGTCGGTATCGAACGGCTTCGGAACAAACTCGGGTATTCCAATATCGCGTACGGACTGTTACCTCGCGAATTCACATTGACCGAATTACAGACGGCTTACGAAATCATACTTGGGCATGAGCTCGACAAGCGGAATTTCCGCAAGAAGATCCAGGATATCGACCTGGTCAAGGAAACCGGAAAGATCCGAAAATCCGGACAGAGTCGCCCGGCACGCCTGTACTCATTCACCGATCGTAAGCCGAAGATCGTGGATGTGCTGTAGAAGAACTGACAACTTATAACTCACAACTTACAACTCACAACTGACAACGGGGAACAGATAACAGAAGCCAGGGAGCAGGGAGGAACGTACAACTTACAACCGACAATGGGAGCGGAAATGGAAGTAAAGAACGTTATTTTGTTAACGGGTTCACGAGTTCACGGGTTGGGAAACAGGAAAACAGTCACAATCATGCCTCGTGACCGAGTCGAGAGGTTTTACGGGGTCGAAACGCGAAAAATGGAAAGTAAAAAGCCCAAAAAAGAGAACGGAGGTGCGGAAAAAACGTAGAATGAAAAATGATGAGGCACTTATGAATTTCGACAAGCCGGAAAATAACCAAGAACGTCGACGTGAAACGGTCGTAGAGCCTCCGGCAGTCGAATCGTTTCTCGACCCCGACCATGTGGCCGATGTCTGGCCCGAAGATATCGCGACTGACGAAGTGTTCGTCGGGCAGCTTCGGGAGCGGAAAGAAGCGCATCATCGTTTTGAGGACGTGTTCGATCGTCTTCCGAGACCGGACATGTCCATCGATGAAGCGGTCGGACGGGGATATGTCACTGCCAGTCAGGCATCCATGCTGTATGAATCCCTGAGCGACCTGTTGGAATCCGATCCTGAAAACGGACGCATCGTCTTGTATCTCCCATTTGAGCTCCTATCGCCGATCCGACAGTCGGAGGACGCCGGACTTTTGCGGACTTCGAACCGGTTTAGAGCCGTATATAAGCAGACATGGAAGGGCCTTCTTCCCGTGTACGATGTGCGTGCGAATTTCGTCGACGGGGACGTGCTCGAGCCTGAGAAGCGCGATGGTGATTTGCCGCGGGTGGTGAAGGCCGCTCATCTGATACCGAAGCTTGTCGAGAACGGCCTTGTGGAAATCGGAGAAGTGTTGGAGCTGATGGAAGGAATCGATGACCATATCTTAAGGAACAGCGTTGCCGACACCTTCCCGGTCTTGGCTGATCTGGGATATGTCTCGGAAGAAGTCATCACCCGCATGAAAGCGTCTTCCGACCGCTTGGTCGGCAATGTGGCTCGCATCATCGTTTCGGAAAGTGGCGCGACGCAGAAGAAGGAAGAAGCTGTAATCGGACCGATATCGTATGCTTCCGTCCGCAAGCATTTGAGTGAGGAATTTTCCCGTATCGATACGGATTCCTACGGCGATGCGACGAAAAAACGAATCGCATGGCTGAAACAGCAAAGAAAAAAAGATGCCATTGCCGCGCTCGGAAAAGAAATCGGGAAAGCGATTTCGACGAATGGACTGTCAGAAGAGTCGATAGCGGAATTCCTTGTTCCGGATGCGGGTGTGCCGAGCCGGCAGGCTTTGGTCGAAGGAATCCGTGAGGCGATCGAATCCGTATCGTCAGATGATCTGAAAAACGCGAAAGACATGTATATGAGGTGCAAGGAAACCCTCATCACGCTCTGGGAAACGAAAAATCCGGATATGTTTGAGCAGCTTTCCGCGGCGTTTTGTCGGTTCGGACGGTTGGGCATCGTCGATGAGGGGAGTCTTGCTGAATTAGGTGTTTCTGTTCCAAAATTGTCGGGGCGATTGTCGGAAAATCTGAAATCGATGAGCGGAGAACTGTCGGAAACGAGGGATATGGTGGCGGCGATGGAATCAGACGAGGAACTGTCGAAATCACTGTTTCCGGTCGCCCTCGTTTTCGGTTCGCGGCTCAAAGGATACGGTACGCGTGGCGCGGATACCGATCTTGCCGTGTTTGTCCGTCCGGACGTCTCGGAAAACGAAAGGCCAAGGATCCGAGCTCTCATGAAAACGATCTTTCCGCAGGAAAAGATCCGTGGCGAAGTCGTCGAATTTTGGCTGGAGGAAATCGGGAATGAGTTTCAGGTCCGCGATTTCGAACATCGCGATGTGACGGTCGGTGAAGGCTCTTGGACGCATGTGTTGTTCGGGGCGGCATGGGAAGGGAACCCGGATGCGATCCGTGACCTGCGTGAAAAATTGTTGACGCCTTATCTGCGTGAATCATCCGCGATGATTCACGGTCGACGGGCGAGGAGTGTCTATCTCGAGGAGCTCGAACGGGATGCGTTGCAGTACCGACTGATGCACAAGGGATACGAGCGATCCAACCCTCCCTTCGGCGGTATCCACACGATTCATTCCGATGATGTCGACGGCGAAAGCATGTTTTGGGATTCCGGATACCGACAATTGGCGACGAGACTCTTTATTGAGCGGGTGTTTCTGCCGAACGTGTCCCCTTCGAAAAAATAATACAAAAAAAGCCGGGCAATCGTTTGATTGCCCGGTTTCGGTTATCGGCCCCAAGAACGGTTCGTTCCTGGTCAGAGGTCGTTGCGACGTCCGCCGATACCCGTTATTTTGCCACCGCGACTGGTCTCTCCGAGCTGGTCCCAAGGGATCTGGGAGCCGAGCATGAAGAGCGTTCCGAAATACTGAAGCTCCTCGTTGCCGGCAGGCTGATCCTTGACCTGCATGATGGAAAGAATGAATCGTGTCAGGTTGGTCTCGAGCCTCGGGTACGTGGCGGAAATCGCTACGCCCAGCTGACGAAGCATCTGATCGCGATTGGCTGCGCCGACCAGTACGGGGAGACGTGGGTTTTCCAACGCTTCCTTGACCTTGGACGCATCGTAGGCGAGTGCGGCCGCAATCTGTACCCCGGTTCCGGCAAATACCTTGTTCACGGCATCGGCCACCGAATCGGCATAGTCACGAAGCGCGCCGGTCTCGGGTGGCTGCATCATCCCGGGAGGCATGACCCCGACTCCACCGGACATCGCCATCATGGCACTCATCATCATCGCGGGATTTGCCGCACCCTGCATCCAGGCTTCCTGCCAGGATTTCAGTTGGGCATAGAACCCGATGATCGCGGGCCAGAGGTGCTGATCGATGCGTTGGAACAGCTGCTTTTTGCGGGCGTCGGTCACGTAGGTGCCGTCGAGCCCGTCGATTGCCTCGAAGATCTCGGCATAACTGCGCCTCGTCATCTGTTTCCTGAGCCTGAAGAACTCGGTATCGACCTGTTCCTCATTCGCGTCGGCGAAATCCTCCATCAGTCGGATGAGACGCTCAGGAATGTCGTAGAAGCCAACCTTGTGAGCAAGTGTCACGCGTACGGTCGCGATGACGCTGGACTGTTCGACCTTCAGCACGCCGCCGGTCCGAAGCGCCTCCAACCAGGAAGCGTTGCTCGGAACGGAAGGGAGTATAGAGTCGAATGAGACCGCGTTTATCGGAGCCGCGACGGTCTGACTGGCCTGAGGAGCCTCTTCCGTGACGGGAGCGAGCTTCTCGATCAGTTTTCTGGCCTGAAGCTTTTTTACCCCGATACCGATGAGGTCTTCCTCGGTGAGGCCCGCAAGGTCTTCCACGGTCTCGGCACCCAATTCGGTCTTGATCTTCTCGATCGCCTCTTCGGTGAATCCGAGTCCCTGCAACTTTTCTTGTACCGGCTCGACCGAAACCGCGATCGCCGCGATTTCAGGAGCCTTTTTTGCCGTTTTTTTGATGGTCATCGTCGTATCTCCTTGTTTCGTTTGAGAGCGGTTATTTGCAGAGCTTGTCTCGTTCCGTCGGGCCGAATGAGACCATTCGGACGGGGATTTCGAGTTTTTCTTCCAAGACATTTGCGCAGAGCGAGTACATCGTTTCCGCATCGGCATCGGAGGGAACATCATAGGATGTCCTTTCGGGAACGCGGTTTCTCAGATGCGCTCCGAGCGCTTCCTGATGACGACGTTGCTTCGCATCCGTACCGTGCCAGACCTTGATTGTGCCCGAGGGCGAGAAGAAAGTCTGATTTTCGGCATTCCGATAGCGATTGCAGACATGCCATACGCCGTTCGTCCTGATCTGGTCGAACCAGGTGATGGCCAGACCATCGAACGCGGTCGGACCTCCGCTTACCTCGATCGCATATCGAAGCAGAGTGAGGTCGAGCGGACCGACGCGTACTTTCCCCTGATACCGGTTTTCATGCTTGTGACTTCCCGGCAAGAGGCTTTCTGCCATCGATTCGTCGGCGGTCGGCATGGGTCCTGCGCCATGTCGGATCTGGTATGCCCGCGTGACGCCGATATTCACGATCGGTCCCTCGTACCCCGCGTCTCTCAGCATCGCATGCGTGAAGCATGGCAGTGTTCGAAGGGCGCTCGTATGAGGATGAAAACCGTGACGGTTGTCCGTAAGTATGCCGTGTGAGCTTTCGACGACGATATTGCCGTCTTGTGGGAGGATTTCTTGTTCCAGATAGTCGTGATCGACTATGAACGCTCGTTTCGCGACTTCCTCGAACCGCCCCGTGATATACGAGAGAAACCCGTCATCATGAAGCAGTCTGATCTCTTTCTCCGCCTCCTCGCGATCATCGGCCAGAAATTCCTGCCGGATAATCTGATCGAGGTCGTGGAGTCGTTCTTCGCGGATGGTTGCCAGCAGGTCTCGGAGATCGGGTCGTGAGAGATCTCCGGCCCGTAGAGCCGATCCCGGTCTCCGTTTCGATGAGCGATAGGCCTCACCGACACCGGTGCCGATCGTACCGCGCGGGTCGTTTCCTCGTGCCAGCTCTTTCAGCCTCGAAGCGATCCCGTGATACGGCGTGGCACAGAGCGCTTCGCGGTCTATGGTTAGTAGACCGAAAGCATCATATATGCCATGCCGGTATCGGAGCGCTTCGGCCTCGTTCAGCAGGCCTTCCGGAGAAACGACCATCCGATGAGAGATGTGTGTTCTCGTCCCTTCGAATGTGCCGCAACCCCATTGGCTGAAGGCGAATCGTTCTCCGGCGGATGTCGAAACGCCGTGGCTTCCCTGGGCACCGCCGACTTTGACGATGGTGTGGGCTCGCATCATGTGCGAGATCTTGTGTACCACGCCACCCTTCCCACCGTCACCCGGACCGAGATCGGTGACGACATAGATCTTATGGGTCATGATCACCTCCTTCGGTTTGGTTGACGTATGTTTTAGATTGCTGGCTCAGAGCCAGGTCACCGGCTCATTGTCGGGAGCGATGCTCTCGGTCGATAGGTCGATGCTGTCCGGATCGATCGGCCAGAGATCGGTTTTCTCTTTGAAGAGATCGCCGGCTTTCGGAATCCGATCGAAGTTTGGGCACAGCTGTTGCGCACCGAGCGGGATGTGGGCCACCGCGCGTATCACCTGGTTGGCGATGTCGGCAGTCGCACCGTGTCCGCGGAGAAAGTCTTTTGCGGAACGCAGATCGAGTGTCCCTTCGGTGAGCCCGATGATGACTCCTTTCACGTAGTGCAAATGCCTCGTACCCTCCGGCAACATGACCACATGATCGGGACCGTACAGGTCCGTCCACTGCGAGGTGACGTCCTTTCGGCTGTCGACTTGCAGGAAGAATGCGTGTGCCTTTCCCTGTAAGTCTTTGATTATCTTCGCGGTATCAGGCAATGCATCGGCCGTGAAAACATAGCCGTTTTCCTTGATGCACTCCAAGACGTCTTCCCCGTAGATATGTTTCAACCATCGTAGCGAGACGGTCTCGACAAGCGGTTCGTCCGAAACGGTGAAGTGGTAATACTTCAGGCCATAACGGTTGATCGATGCGTTGGTGAGGTATACGGCGCCAAAGAGCCCGAATTGGGGGTCTTCTTTGCCGTTGCCGTAGCCGCCGCGCCCCGGTATGAGTCGTGACATCTGCATCGCGATTTTCTCGTCGGCCTCGAACTGAGTCCGACAGAGGACGGGTTTGCCGTCTTGTACTTGGTCCTCAACGTCGTTGAAGATCGAGGTCGCTATCTGCAGATCGTACCGACCCAACACCGGGGTGTCGCCGCTCGTGGACATCTCATAATCGTTCATAAGCACTTTCAGCGCGATGTCCACGTTGCTCCCCATGGAGCCGGTCGTGTCCAGAAGAGTCTCTTCCGGCATCGGTGTTCCCCGGGTCAAAAGCCAGTAGTCGCCTTGCTTTTCGAATCGTGGCAAGGACAGACGGACAGGTCCGAGGTGCGCGGGTCCTTTTGGATCGACAAGTGGATCCATGCCTTCACCGCGATGGAACTGTTCTTCGGCATCTCTGGTAGCGCTTTTCGTGCCGCCTTTGGTAGCCTTGGTGTGGACGCTCGTGTAGGCGGTCCTTGATAGTGTCCGATCTCCCATAATCGTACCCTCCTTTTGATTTTCGTTAGTATCTATCTCAAATCTTTTTTTAGGTGTATCCTTCCATCCAGAGGCTTTGTTAAAACAAAACTATGGAAAGAAAGATCTATCCGAGTGATATCACCCGGGAACAATTTGAAGCAATCCGACCACTCCTCGAATCGGC
>CAITOC010000048.1 GCA_903893925.1 Candidatus Moraniibacteriota bacterium | reverse complement strand
CTCTGGTAGCGATAGACAACACATGAAGATATTTCGATATGAGCAATGGAAAACGAGTACTGGAATGAGTGATGAATCGAGTATGAATGAATTATTCATTTCAGATTTACGTGTGACTGAGTATTATTTCGGTATAATACGAAACGAAGTTGATTTGGTATACAGTAGCCCCACCCTTTGGGGAGGGTGGGGCTATATACAATCCGCATTTCGCATCAGTCTCCTAATTCCTACATCATCCCACCCATGTCCGGCATGCCGGCACCCTTCTTTTCTTCCGGCGCGTCCACGACCGCCGCCTCGGTGGTCAGGAGAAGCGCCGCGATCGAGACCGCGTTCTCGAGTGCGGTGCGCGTCACCTTCAACGGATCGATGATACCGGCCTTCACCATATCCTCGACATAGCGGTTTTCCGCCGCGTCGTAGCCATAATTTGTTCCTTTGCCCTCAGTCACCTTGTTGAGCACGACCGCCGGATCCTCCTCGCCGGCATTCGCCGCGATCTGCCGAAGCGGCTCGGAAAGTGCCCGCAAGAGCGTCTGATACCCGGCACGGAACTCATGCCCTTCCTCCTTCTCCTTGCCCTTATGCGCAGTCGCAACGATCGACGCCGCCTTGGCAAGTGCGGTCCCGCCGCCCGCGACGATACCCTCCTCGATAGCAGCCTTGGTCGCCGCGACTGCATCTTCCATCTTGTGCTTCATATAGGTCAGTTCGGTTTCCGTCGGCGCACCCACACGGATGACTGCCACGCCTCCGGACAGTTTCGCCACACGCTTGTTCAGCTTCGTGCGATCATACTCGCTCTCGGTCCGATCGATAAGCGACCGAATTTCGGCTACGCGTGCTTCGATGTCTTTCTTCTTGCCCTTGCCACCGACGATGGTCGTATCATCCTTGGTCGAAATGACCTTCGACGCTGACCCGAGCATCGCGATCGTCGCCGATTCGAGTTTCATCCCCTTTTCTTCGGAAATGACCTGTCCGCCGGTCAAGGTCGCGATATCCTGGAGCATCGCCTTGCGATTGTCGCCGAATTCAGGCGCCTTGACCGCGAGCACGTTGAGCACGCCGCGGAGCCGGTTCACCACCAAAGTCGACAGCGCCTCGCCGTCCACATCCTCGGCGATGATGACGATATCCTTCTTCCCCGACTGAGCGAGACTGTTGAGGAGCGGGACGATATCGTTGATGACGGAGATTTTCTTGTCCGTGATGAGAATCGCCGGGTTCTCGATCTCGGCTGACTGCGACTCGACATTTGTCATCATATAGGGCGAAATGTACCCTTTTTCGAAGTTCATGCCCTCGACGACTTCCTTCGTGAGTCCGAGTGTATTGGACTGTTCCGTTGTCACGACACCGTCCTTGCCGACTTCCTCGATGACTTCGGCGATCATCTCGCCCATCTCGCGCGACTCGGCAGAGATGGTCGCGACCTGTGCGATCTCCTTCTTCGACGAGATCGTCTTGGAATGCTTCTTGAGTATCGCGACCACCTCGTCCTTGGCCGCCTCCATACCGCGCCGGATGCCGACCGGATTGATGCCGGTCTCCACGAACTTGAGCCCCTCGCGCACGAGTGCCGCCGCGATCACGGTCGCGGTCGTCGTCCCGTCGCCGGCCACGTCGTTCGTCTTCTCGGCCGCCTGCTTGATGAGGCCCGCGCCGAGATTCTCATACTTGTCCTCGAGCTCGATTTCCTTGGCGATCGATACCCCGTCATTCGTGATGGTCGGCCCGCCGTACGACTTGGCCAAAATGACGTTGCGCCCCTTCGGACCGATCGTCACCTTCACCGCGTTCGCGACTTTGTCCACTCCCGCCTTGATTCTCCTCCGCGCGTCTTCACCGTACACGATTTGCTTTGCCATATTCGTCTTTGAGCGAAGCGAGAAGCTACGAATATGAGCACCCCGCACGCTTTCATTAAAAATAATTATCAATAACCGACCACCAAGCCGCAGGCGATTCCGAGCGGAACACGGGATACATTCTCGCGTACACTTGGAAAGCGTTGCGGGGTAGCCATACCCGACATGAACTTATGACTTATCCGCGACATCTCCGTGCGCGGACCCGCTCGCAAGGACGAGCGGGCAACCGGGAACAAAAATTCCGCGCGCAAGAAGTGTGTTGTCAGTTGTTTGTTGTCAGTTGTGAGTCATCTTAATTAGCACTCCCCATTATAGACTGCTAATCGAAGGTGTCAAGGACCTACCCGGTTAACAAGTTAACGGGTTAAAAGGTTAACGGGTTCGTAATATTAAATCTTGACTTATCTACCTAACCAATATTTCCTCATAGATTCATGATCTCTCAAATTTGTCGAAATCCTGTCCTCCATGGTCACATCTCCAGACTCAGCTACCTCTCCCGTGTAATTACTCACAAAGGGCTTCTTTCTGAGTTCAGAATAGATTATCTTCTGAGCTTCAGATAGTTCATTTCCAATGTACGCATCAAAAACAGCTATATTATTTTTCCGTTTCTTGAATTCTCTCATTTCATCCTCTATGCCCTCTTCATCAAAACCCTCGTCTAATAGCATTTTTCGAACACTTTCTTCGGATTCCGAATTTATACGATCCTGAAAATACTTTGTCGCTTCAGCAATCTGAACCCACCAAGCGATTCCATTTGTTTTCTCATTTTCCTTCGCAAATGCGATCGCTTCATCTGCAATATTTTGCACAGTACTGATATCTGCTCGTTTTACACCACTCAATAATTTAATGAGAAATTGTCTCTCATTATCATTCATGTCTTCCATATCACGTGAACTTTCCTTGATGGAAATTTTCAAATGTTCACATTCAATTATTACGTCATCAATATTTTCCACATAATTTTTCACCTTGGCAACCGTATCTTCAGAATTTTGCACACTTTCAAATATCTCACCTGATTTTGAATGAGTGCCTGCTTCTGCTTCAACAAAAAACGATAGTGTCCTGAACATGTGGACTACATCGCTTTCAAAAGAACCACCTGCGCCTCCAGCTAAATTCGTTGACGCTCCCGACAAATAGCGAGCATCATTTTCCCAATCGTGATTCGGAAAAAGCAAACTTCCAGTGCCTTCTCTAATCAAGGCGTATATTCGCTTACTCATGTTAAGCTTTTCCGTGTCCCCGTGGAAATTTGTCAAGAGAATACTCTCAACTTTTTCCGGCAATTCTTCCGGCAACTCGTGATGCGGATGGAAATGCTCGCTGACATATTTCTCACCGAAAGAAACTCCGACAATCTCATCGTGCGCACGCTTATAATCAGCCGGCGCCGGTTCGCCATCCTCTCCCCTTTCCGTTTTCATCTCACTGGCTTTCTTTTGAACTTCGGCCGCCTCTTTCAAGGCCTTCTCAGGTGTATACCGTTCCATATGAATTCATCGATAACGACTTAATCGCTCATATTTCCTCCATACAAAGCCAGTATACAATTCACCAAGTAAAACGCAACAATACTGTTCTACAGAAAAAACCATTTCAAAGTTGTCATTCCGGCCCACGAGCCGGAATCTACGCGTTGAATCTCGGGGCAACGCAAAAAACTAAACGGCGGTCTTGTATTTTACTGAACAGCTCATTTCGGATTATGTGGTTAGTGGGGTTTAGGAATAATATATCGTGATGTTCTTCCGCCTCTCCCTCTGGGAGAGGGTAGGGTGAGGGTCGGTTTGGTAGCCTCTTCAGAAAGCCTGTACCACTGCTAAAGCTTCGGCGGCACACCAGTCTCACCCCTCAGTCTCGAAGACTCGACAGCTCCCCTCCGTAAGGGGAGCAGGCGGAGAACGGGAACGCATGAAAAATTTGCATCGTGATCGTAACGGTCAGAACCATATATTGCGTATGACCCCCTCATTTCCCCTTACTGCCATACACATCCCCCGTCGCGCGCCCAATCTCCCGGGCGGATTCCTCGATTGCCGATTCGATGATCCGTTCCAGTTTCGCGTATGAATGTTGATCGGCGCTTCGGAGCGCATCAATGTAGCGCTTTCTTCCGGTCGGTGTTTCGACTTTCAGTTCGATTGGTGGCAGGCCGAGACGGAGCAGGATAATATTGTTCAACAATCTCCCGATCCGACCGTTGTAATCGGTGAACGGATGTATCCAAAGGAATCGATGATGCGCCCACGCGAGGAACGACACGACTTCGACGAGAAAAGTTTCTTGTTCGATGCTTGGCAGATGTTTCATCCGCATCCGAAGGTCTTTCGAAAATTCCTCCATCAATTGTGGAACCTGAAAAAATTTTGGCGGAACATGTTGGGAAACGGTGACATCGACAGTTCGGTATTTCCCTCCCATATCGGGAAAAATCCACCCGAAACCGACTCGGTGCAGTTCCCGCATGAATCGGGACGTAAGTGGAAGTATCCCCTGCCCGTTCTTCTTCACGACAAAATCCCACGCTCTCCGAATCCCTTCGATCTCGAGAGGAATAAGCTTTGAGCGTGGGATAATGCCGAATGCGGTCTCCTTGTAACTTGTTTCACCGACTCGTTTAGCCATGGCGTTTCGAGGTTGCTTTCTGAAAAACTTTTTCAACCATCCTTACAGTCACTTCGGGTCGTTCCGTCTTCGTCGTCCGATAGGCCATTTTTTTTTCGAATGCCTCAAAATACTCTCGGCGGATTTTTCCCTTCGCCGGGGCCTTTTGGAAGCTCTTCAAGATGGTCATTTGTCGGATAGTCATAACAATATTGTGGCACAAAGAAAGCATCTTGTCCAATTCTCTACAGACTGAATTGAGGAATGGATCCTCTGTTATCTGTTCCCCGCTCACTGTTATCTGCTATCTGTTGTCAGTTCAGCATCAGATCTTGAACACGATGACATCGCCGTCTTGAACGATATAGGTCTTGCCCTCGAGGCGGACCTTTCCCAGGTCACGGCCGGCGGACCAGCTGCCCGCGGCAATGAGTTCTTCCCAGAAGATAATTTCCGCGCGGATGAATTTTTCCTCGAAATCGCCATGAATCGCGGCGCCCGCCTGCGGCGCGGTCGAACCGCGAAGAATCGTCCACGCTCGACTCTCGTCCTCGCCGGTCGTGAAGTACGTCTCGAGTCCGAGGAGAGAATATGCCTCGCGGATAAGTTCCGACAATCGCGATTCCATCCCAAGCTCAGCCGCCTCTTCCGCAGTCATATCGATCAGCTCTTCTTCGAGCTTGATGTCGAGTCGGACATGTGGGAGTGCCGCGAGTTCCGGCTGGAGCGCCGCATCGGTATCGCTCATGTTGAAGACATAGAGAAAGGGCTTCGCGGTCAGGAGCTGCAACCCTTTCAGGAATTTCGCGGTCTCGATAGGGTCGCCCGAAAGCGGCACGCCGTTGGCAAGTCTCCCTTCGTTGAGTGCCGTCTCCAATTCGGCAAGCCAGTCCATTTCCTCGACCGCGCCCTTGCGGTTCGCACGGACTTCCTTGGCGGTCTTGTCACGCCGTTTGATGACGGTCTCAAGGTCGGCCAAAACAAGCTCGGTATTGATGATATCGATGTCTTCCTTCGGATTCACCCGATCGTGCACGTGGATGATATTGCCGTTCTCGAACACGCGCACTACCTGGACGATCGCGTCCGTCTCTCGGATGTTCGCGAGAAACTTGTTCCCGAGACCCTCGCCCTCGCTTGCCCCCTTCACGAGTCCGGCGATATCCACAAACTCGAACACGGCCGGGACGGTCTTCGCACTTTTCGAAAATTCCGACAGTTTCCACAACCGCGAATCCGGCACCTCGACCACGCCAACGTTCGGCTCGATCGTGCAGAAGGGATAATTGCTGATATCCACCGTCTTGCGCGTCAACGCCTTGAAGAGGGTGGATTTTCCGACATTCGGGAGTCCGACGATGCCTGCTTTCATAAGAGAAAAACTGAAAACTGACAACAAACGACTGACAACGAGATACCTACCTATCCCCTCCGTCAGAATGCTTGAATATTGTAAGTTATAAGTTGTGAGTTGTTAGTTCTGCAATATTACCCTATTTCAAGGCATTTTTCAAGGCCCCGTATGCCTGATTCCGCACTTTCCGAAAAAATGATAAAATACGATTATCAATCAGTCGGATTTTCTCCGGCATTTTCATGTATAGTCGGAGGATTAAACGGGCAAGCATTTTTTCGATATATGAATGCTTGTCCCGGTTGTCGGTTGTAAGTTGTAAGTTGCAAGTTGGTCGTTTCTTTTGACTTTCTAGACTTTAAACTTTTCACTTCCAGCGTATGAACCCGAATATCTTCAAATCGTACGATATCCGTGGTATCTATCCTTCCGACTTTGACGAAGAGGCGATCTATCGGATTGGGCGGGCGACCGCACAGTATTTCTCGCTCAAGAACGTCGCCATCGGCCGGGATGTCCGTGAGTCGAGCCCGTCACTTTTCAAAGAGCTCGTCCGCGGTCTGACCGAAAGTGGTGCGGATGTCATCGACCTCGGACTCACCTCGACCCCGATGGTCTACTTCGCTGCAAGCCGCCTCCCGGTCGACGCGGTCATCTCGCTCACCGCCTCGCACAATCCGCCGGAGTACAACGGGATGAAGCTTGCGCTCGCGGGAGCCGTACCGGTCGGACTCACAACCGGCCTTTCGGACATCCGCGATCTCGCGATTCAGGGAGACTTCACCCAAAGCGAACGTGTCGGCACCGTGACGGTCGAAGATATAAGACCGGATTACCATTCCTACTTCGCTTCATTCGCCGAACTCGGCGACCGGAAATTCACGGTCGTCATCGATACCGCCAATGCGATGGGCATTCTCGAGCTCCCCGTCTTCGACATGCTTGCCGGAAATATCTCAGTCATCAATCTCTGGAACGACCTCGAACACCCCTTCGCCTGCCACGAGGCCAATCCGCTCAAGACTGAAACCCTCGACGAGCTTCGTGCCAAGGTCTTGGAATCGAAAGCGGATCTCGGCATTTCCTTCGACGGCGACGCGGACCGGATCGGCTTTGTCGACGAACGTGGGGAAATCATCCCGATGGACCTCATGACTGCCCTCATCGCAAGAGAGATCTTGAAGAAAAAACCAGGGAGCACCATCACCTACGATCTCCGCTCTTCCCGATCCGTACGTGAGATCATCGAGGAGCACGGCGGGAAAGCGGTAGAGTGTCCCGTCGGCCACGCGAACATCAAACGTATCATGCGCGAGTCCGGCGCCGTCTTCGCAGGAGAGCTCTCCGGTCACTATTACTACGAAGAGAATTCGACCGCTGAATCGGCGACCCTGACCGCGATCTTTCTCCTCAACCTCATGGCCGAGTCGGAGGGTCCCGTCTCCTCACTCGTCGCCGAAACTCACCGCTATTTCCACTCCGGAGAAATCAACAGCGAGGTGACAGACAAGGACGCTATCCTCGCAGCCCTCAAGGAAAAATACGCCGACGGAAAACTGACCGAGATCGACGGCATCAAGGTCGAATATCCGACCTGGTGGTTCAATGTCCGCGGCTCAAACACCGAACCGCTTCTCCGCCTCACGCTCGAGGCCGAAACCGCCGAAGAGATGGAAGCGAAAAAGACCGAGCTGCTCGGGATCATCAGAAATGAAAAGTGATAAGTGAAAAATGTAAAACTTGGGAACACCGGCGACAACCGTCTCAAGTCGAAAGTCTATATAGTCCATCAGGTCATCAATCTTTTTTGACTCTCTGTATTTTGACTTTAAGGTCCTTACAAACGTTCAGACTTATAACTATCATCCGACTTTCGACTTTATAGACTTTATGGACTTTCAACTTTTCTATCATTCCCTCACTCCGAAAAAGGTGTTCGCGATTCTGTTTGCGGTCGGATTCATCGTATATATGGATTCGTTCGTCAACGGCCTGTTCTGGGACGATTATGACAGCATCGTGAACAACCAGTATATCCGGAGTTTCGACCATCTCCCGTACTATTTCACCAGGAACCTCACCGCCGGTGCCGGTATCACGGACAACTACTGGCGCCCGCTCCTCCTCGTCTCTTTCGCGACCGACTATGCCGTCGGCGGGCTCGAGCCCTTCTTCTATCATTTCCAAAATTTCGCGTGGCACCTCGCAGCAAGCATACTCGTCTTCCTCGTCGGCATCAAACTCTTCCGCAACAAGACCGCAGGCCTGGTCGCCGCACTCCTCTTCCTCGTCCATCCGCTCCAGACCGAAGCCGTCACCTATGCCGCCGGTCGGGCCGACCCGATGCATACCGCACTCATGCTCGGCTCGATTTACCTCCTGTTTCGACATATCGAGTCCAAAAAATATCAATCACTGGCTTGGTCATTAGTCCTGTTCATCCTATCACTCCTCGCCAAGGAACGAGCCGTCGTACTGCCGGTCATCCTCGCACTCTCCCTTTTCCTTGTCCCACTCGACGGATACATCCGCACGTGGAAACAAAAGCTTCTACTCCTCTCCCCGTATGTCGCGATTGCAGGCCTCTACGCCATGGCAAGGATGACGGTACTTCATTTCGCCGACACCTTCGATCCCGGCGTAACAACGATACTCCAGGGTACGACTCCCTGGGAGAAAGCCCTCGTCTTCCTCGCCGGCATCGGAACATATGCGAAGCTCATCGTCTGGCCCGACCGTCTCTACATGGAAAAGTCGCTCCCATTGCCCGATTCGATCCTCGATCCGATGGTGATTTTCGGCGCTGTCATACTGGCGCTGTCCGCCTTCCTTATTTTTTCTTCCTTCAAAAGGAAGAAGCTTATCACATTCTGCTTCCTCGCCTTCTTCGCGACGCTCCTCCCCTCGATGTACGTCTATCCGGTTCAGGGGCTCCTCTATGAACACTGGCTCTATCCGGCATTCCCATGGCTGTTCCTCGGGATCGGAATCGGGTCATCGGCATATCTCGACGGGACGAAACGACTCCGAAAAATATCACCGGTCCTGAGAGCGTCGATCACATGCGTCGTAATCGTCGCCTTCGGTATCCGCACGATCGTCCGCAATTCAGACTGGCAGAATCCGATCCGGTTCTACGAGAAGAATGTCGCCCTCGGTGGTGTCTCCGCTCGTGTCTATACCAATCTCGGCATGGCCTACGATGACGCGCATCTACCGGGCAAGGCTATCCTCACATACCGCGACGCAATCGAGCTCTCCGGCAACACGCTGTTCCAACCCTGGTTCGATATGGGCAACACGCTCACGCAACAAAAACGCACCGACGAAGCACTTGATGCCTACCGACATTCCATCGAGATCAATCCGCGTTTCATCGCGGCCTCTCTCAATAGCGCCAAGATATATGCCGACCGGAAAGATTTCGGTGCAGCAATCAATATCCTCAAAAATGCGGAAGGAAGCAATCCAAATCAGCCGTCGCTCTTGTCTGCAATCGCAATCATCTCCGTCAACGCCGGAGATTTTGGCACCGCGGAAACCTACGCGAACAGGATCCTCACGCCCGACCCTCATAATCCCGAGGCTGAACAGATCATTTCCTTCATCCGCTCACGCCGATAATCCGAGTAGCAATACCAGATCAACATAAATCTTTGCCCGTTCATCTCGCCAAGATTCCCGATTTCGCGGAAATGACAGAGTGGGCGATGTCCCAGTGATAAGCTGATTCAGTATAACAAAGTTTTGTTTCTAGCACGGAGCTTAGCTCCGGAAGCAGTACGGTATACCAAAAAGTTTTCCACTCACTTATATCAGGAACCCGACTCTTTCCTTCGCCTCGGCGAGCTTGGCCGCCGCGATCGGGCGCACGCGTTCCGCGCCCTCGCGGAGGATACGAAGCGTCTCCTCATCGGAAAGTCCCGCCATCTTCTCCTGGAATGGAGTCAGAAAATTAACAACGACTTCGGCCAGATCGACCTTGAAGTCCCCGTATCCTTTGCCCGAGTACTTTGCCTCGATTTCGGGAATCGCGACGCCGGACAGGAGTGTGTAGATATTGATGAGGTTCTTCAGTGCCGGCTTGCTTGCCCCGTGGTCCGACGTTCCGTCGGATTTTACGGGGTCATCCACATACACGATCTCCGACCCACTATCCGTCACAGCCTTCTTTATTTTCCTACGTACCGTCTCGGCATCGTCCGAAAGCGCGATCGCATTGTACTGACTCTCCGCGGACTTGGACATCTTCTTCGTCGGATCGTCGAGCGCCATGATGCGCGCACCCTCCTTCATGATACGCGCCTCCGGCACACGGAAGGTCTCGCCGAACCGGTCATTGAACCGCCGCGCCAGGGTCCGAGTCAGTTCTATGTGCTGCAGCTGATCATCCCCCACCGGTACTATCTGCGTATCGTACAACAAAATGTCCGCGGCCATAAGAACCGGATAGTCGAAGAGGCCAACACCGACAGAATTAAACGGGGTTTTTACTCGATCAATAAAGGTTTCTCCTGCAGATTTTGCTCCTGCCTGAATTGCCCTCACGAGCACATCGTTTACAGAATCAGTGGTCGGGAATTTCGATTCATATTGATCGACTTCCTTTCCGAGAAATGCTTTTCCACTTTCCGACGCTACTTCTTGCATCGCCTTATGAAAATCATCAATATCAAAACCACTCTTATCCTTAAACTGTGTCATCTTCGTGAGATCCCCGTTCTTCGCGATCGTATTGAGAAGCCACGCGAGCTCGGCATGTTCCGGCACATGCGACTGGATGAAAAGAGACGACTTGGCCGGGTCGATGCCGGAGGCGAGGTAGGTCTTCGCGATCTCAAGCGTCTTCCTTCGGAGTATGGCCGGGTCCTGCGGGACGGTGATCGCATGCAGGTCCACCACGCAGAAAATCGATTCAAACTCATCTTGGAGTCCGACCCACTGCTTGATAGCCCCAAGGTAGTTCCCGATATGCAGATCCCCCGACGGCTGTATACCCGAAAAGATGCGCTGTTTCATAGTCTTCATATCGGTCGTTTACCCAACTATTGTAGCATAACCCCTATGACAAGCGAAAAGGCTCCCCTTGCGGGAAGCCTTTTTCGTTCATTCAGACCGAGATTTATGCCTCGATAACGACCGACAGGACCATCGGGTGGCGTTCCGTATCAGAAATGCGCGCTGTTCCAAACGAACAATATCATGTTCCCGTATGCAGCAAACGCTTGACAATGATACCAATTTTCAATACGCTTCCGAGGCAGTTGATTAACAAAGGATTCGATATATAAGGACGATTCGCCGCCCTATACCGAATAATTTTCCAATGTAAACGGAGAACACTAAATGAGCGCATCATACGATGACAGAACATTAATCTATACTCGTGGAGAAGGAGACGCAATATTAGTCTATAGCCGCCGGGAAGGAGGAGAAAAAGAATGTGAATGCTTATTCTTCAATCAGGAGCGAAAGACTTTTATATACGAATGTTATCAGCCTTTAAGCGAAGACGTGATCGAAGTTGAAGCGTACGGGGCGGCACAGAAGTACATTATTAACCTCTTTACATGTGGCAGTCAAATCACCATACCCGTGCCGAAACATCCCGCTGACAATATCACGAGAGCCATCCACTGGTTCGATTCCACCGCAAAATCGATCGTCTCAGCGCTCACTTTCGAAGGAACCGGAAGAGCGCGAAGCTGACCGGAAAACAAAGAACGCGACGAAGCCCGCCACGTTCTTTTCATACCTCCCCACACGCCGTCATTCCTTCCCGTCCCGCCAATACATCCCCTCTTTCCCTTTTTACCGCCAGCAATACGATTCCATTCCATGCCATTTGTTACATTTGCTACGCGATAGCGTATCAGATGTAACTTTTCTTGAAGGGACATCTTCAGTTTTCTCTAATTGGCTCATCTCGTCCTTCTCAAAATCCTTATCCGCAACTTGTTACATTTGCTACGCGATAGCGTATCAGATGTAACTGTTCAAAGAACCGAGGAACCGGGGCGATAGTTATCCGCAGCGTCTTATCAGGAACGGAATAGAATAGAATAGAATAGAATACAAGAAACCTATCGAGAGAAAAATCGACTCTTAAGATACGCATCGTTATCGATGTCATCGGTAACGACGAATCTCACGTATTTCCGAAGACCGAGAAACTCCACTATGAAATCGAATTCGTCACGACAGTCGTACGGGAGTGCAAAGACGCTTTTCTGCAATTCCAGGAATCCGAGTTTCTTGATCCATTTCCGAAACGCGTCCCGATCGCCTTTCCGTTTCTCCGGGATATCGAACAGCACTATCCGCCATTTCTTGTCCCACTTTTTCGGTTTCCTGATTTCCATCGACTCGATCTTGCAATACAACGCCCGTTTCTTTCCGCGGTCGGTCAGGACCATCTTCCAGGTCCCGTCCGGTTGCAATCTCAGATCGATCATCTTCGACCGATACATGCCCGCCACCGACCGTTCCGTCCGGACCTTCCCGAGTTCCTTCCACCCCTTTCCCGATCGATCGGAAATCCGATGATACCTCTTCGGTGTCCTGGTGAAATACAACGACGCTCCGGCAAGAAGGAGAAGAAGGATTTCCTGTTGAACGCCACCAAGCGCTTTCATATGATTTCCATATCTCTTATCATTTCCCCATACCAACCAGTATATCACAAAGTTACATTTGATACGCGATAGCGTATCAAATGTAACTTTTCGAAAATACGGGAACTTCAAGCGAAAGTATCAGGGATGAGATGGGACGATTCTTCATTTTATTTTTCAAGCATTCTGCCTGTTGCTCAGGGAATCGATTCATTTGTTTCAAATATGGCTTACGGAAAAGAAAAAGACTCCCCTTCCAGGAAGTCTTTTTCGTTCGCTTTCGATCAGGAATGTCGGGTCGAAAATCGGGACCATCTATGTCCGATTTCCACACGGTCGGACCGAGATTTACGCCTCGATGATGACCGGGAGGACCATCGGACGACGCTCCGTCTTGGTGAAGAGGAACTGGCCGACGACGTCGCGGATCTGGTTCCGGATGAGGTCCCAGTCGATGGACGTCTCTCGCGAGGTGTTGTCCTTCACGACCTTCTGCACCTTGCGTTTCGTCTCGTTCACGAGGTCGAAGTTCTCCTTCACGTGGATGAATCCGCGCGAGGTGATCTGGACACTCCCGATGATTTCCTTGGATTTCGAATTGAGGACGACGGTGATGACCACCATACCGTCGGCGGCGAGCATCTGCCGGTCACGCAAGACGACATTGCCCACATCGCCCACGCCGAGTCCGTCGATGAAAACATAGCTCGAGTCCACCTTCTTGGGCAGGACCTTCGTCGCATCCTTGCCATCGGTCTCGAACACGTGGCCGTTGTCGAGCACGAAGACGTTCTTCTCCGGCATACCGACCCGGTATGCTATCTTCGCGGCTTCCTTGAGCATGTAGTGGTTGGCATACACCGGCAGGAAGTATGTCGGCTGTACCTGGCGGAGCATCTCCTCGATACCAAGCGCGGTCGAGTGTCCGCCGATGTGCACGTCCATGATGTCGCTGTGGATCACATTGTCACACTTGCGATAGAGGTTGTCCTTGAGCCGCTGGATAGAGCGCTCATTGCCCGGAATGATCGACGAGGAGAACACGATCGTGTCTTTTTTCTGCAGTTTCACGTTCTTGTCATTGTCGGTCACGATCCGAGCCAAAGCGGCATTGGATTCTCCCTGCGCCCCGGTACAGATCACCACGATCTGATTGTCCGGATACTTGGAGATATCGTTGATCGAGATGAGCGTCTCGGGCTTGGTCTTGAGGTAACCGAGTTCCTTGGCGGTCTCGACGTTCATCTTCATGCTGTAGCCCATGAGCGCGACACGCTTGCCGAGCCGTTCCGCGTATTCGAGCAGATAGGCGACGCGCCTGATCTGCGACGCGAAGGTTCCGATGATGACCCGTCCAGGCGCACCGGAAAGGATCGACTTGAAGTTTTCGTGCACTTCGCGCTCCGACGGCGGGAGACCCGACTTGATCGCGCCGAGACTTTCGAGCATGAGGATGGTCGGTCGCGGAAGGTTCGCAAGGTGCTTGTACGAGATGTCCTCGCCCTCGATGCGGTCGTTCGAGATGGTCCAGTCGCCCATGTGGATGACGGAACCGGCCGGTGTCAAGAGCGCGATGCCGATCGCATCCATGATGGAATGTTCGACATCGAAGAACCGCACCTCGAACGAGCCGAGGCGCATCCCTTCGTTCTTGGCCCCGATGCGGACGATCTTGAGCCGCGAGGCCGCTCCCTGTTCCTGATCCTCGACCTTGTGCTTGATAAGCGCAAGCGTGAAGTCACGGCCGATGATCGGTGGATACCCGAGCTGCTTGAGAAGAATCGGCGCCCCGCCGATATGATCGAGGTGACCATGGGTGAAGATCACGCCACGGATGCGCTTCTCCTTGCCCTTGAGGTAATTCACGTTCGGGACGATATAGTCCACGCCCGGCATGTCCTCTTCCGGCCACTGGACACCCATGTCGACGATGACGATATCGTCACCATACTCGAAAACGGTCATATTGCGACCGACTTCCTCCTGCCCACCGAGCGGGATGATACGGAGATGATTCCCTGCCGGAGGGAGATCGTTCGAGATATTGCCACCCCTGGTGGTTGCCAGCTCTATCTTGACCGGGAACTGCTGACGACGGCCACCAGACTGCTTGCGGGAAGATTTTTTCGCTACCGGCTTCCCGGTTGCCGGTTGCGATGCTCCGACCGCCGGCTTCTGGCCGGAAACCGGTGTTCCCGGCTGGTTGGCCGGCTTCGACTGTTGCCTTCTGCCCTGACGCTGTGCCGGGCGGGTTTTCGCTCCTTCGCCACGAGGCGACGTGGCGTGTTCCGGCTTATATGCCTGACTGCGGGCTACGGCTCCCTCGAAGGAACCGAGCGTGAGAGCATCCTTGAGTCCTGAGGAAAGGACGTCCCCTCTCTGACTCAGGTTTCGTGCCTCGTTTGAAACGGGTGCTGCCACACCTTGTGACGGAGCCGGTTTTCGGCCACCGCGACGCGGGAAGCGTCGTCTGTTGCCACCGGACAGACTGCCGCCGGTAGCGGTATTGCCACTAGACGCGTTTCCGCTTCCGCCGGCGTTATTGAATTCATTCATACTGTATAACTATTCTACTTAATTGAAGGGAACGCCATACGGCGGACTCCCTTTGATATATTATTGACAGATATTCGTTCGGCCACTCCGGGAACGCATCACTGCGCTCAACCTTCGAAGCCGTAAAGAAGCGTAACGATACTTCCCCTTCGACCGCGGGAATAACCCGGTTGAAAGTATGCGTACGACCGTCATTGTGCCGAAGGGGAGATTTGAACTCCCACATCCTTGCGGATACAGCGACCTGAACGCTGCGTGTCTACCGTTCCACCACTTCGGCATATTCTCTTGTTCCATTGACACATTGTTCAATGGCTCTATTGTTCAAAAGTCATATGATTACATTGATGCATCAATATATTGTTTTGTTGTCATATTGTTAACCTACAATAAACCACAGACATGCGTCACAGTCCATGAGTAACAATCAAGCAATATATCAATGTAACAATGTTCCCTCTTACACAAGCATCTTTTTCAATTTCTCTACCAAGACGACCGGCGTCGGATCGATGCCGTAACGAAGGGCAAGATGATAGGAAGTGAAGTCCGCAAGAAGAAGAGATGAGAATACCCTATTAAACACGTTTTTTCCTTCCATGTCAAGGATTTCGACAGAAATGCCTTGTTCACGCAATAATCCGGACGTCACCTCGAAACGTTTCAGATCCTTCGGATGGTCTTCCGCATCCCGAAGCATGATGACCTGAAACGGCCCTTGTGGGTGCGTATAGCCGACCATTTCATTGTGATTGAGTTCGGGAAAGAAATTCCAGAACGCCGCCGTCTTGGCATTCTCATTGAGTTTTATCTTCCAGACCATCGCGACGGACTTATACCGAGGCGACGCGTAGATGACCGGCGTCTTCCCCTCACATTTCGCCGCAAGATTCTTGCCAGATTCCTCGAGTTCAGACAATCGCGACTGAAGATACGTCGCACCCTCTTCCATTTCAGCCCGCATATCAGGAACAAGTCCTTCGTTCACGAGTACCTGATACAGCGCCCCGAAGAAATAGCCCGTTCCGAGACGCGGTTGGAAATCAGGAAAAGGAATCGGGAGTTTGATATGCGGGATTCCCTCCCGAAGACACAGTTCCTCAATCCTTCCCCCGCTCGAGATGCCAAGCGATGGCAGACCTTCCGCGATCGCGGATTCGAACGATTCGATGGTTTCCTCGGTATTCCCGGAATACGATGCGAAGACATTGAGCGATTGTCGTGCTTCCCATGGCAACTCGTAAAAGCGGTTCTGATAGATGGAAACCGGCTCGGACAACAATCCTCGATGAGAAAGATCCGACAGATAGATCCGAAAGATGTTCCCCGGTAAGGCAGATCCACCCATGCCGGAAATCATGATCGAACGGTATCCGGGATTCGATGAAAATGTGATCCCCTCCGAAAGACGTCGGCCTTCCGCGAATTGTCCCGGGCTGTCGAGAATCATCTGGCGAAAATTCGATGGATCCTGTTGCATACGGTTTCTGTTTGATTACTGCATATCCATGGTCCGACTCCCTTGAGACGGAATCTCATCAGGATGGTTTTCGGGAACGTTACTTGTTCCAAACCCGCGTCGTATTGATGTACCACTTCTCGATTCCGGAAAACCGCGACGGGGCAAAATTCCCGCTCCGGACATCCCAGCCTTTCACGCTGTCGGACATGACAGAGAACACGTCCGGACTGTAGAGAAATATCGCCGGGGTCTTCTGTGCGAGAATATTGAGAAATGAGGAGAGTAGCTCGTCACGCTTCGCCGGATCGGATGCCTCCCGAAGATTGAGAAGCGTATCGTCCGCAGTCGAATCGTCGAACATGGCAAGGTTGAGACCCGGATCGTTCTTCTCACTCGAATGCCAGAACGAATAGAAGTCCGGGTTCACGCCCATCTCCTCGCCATAGAGCAAGGCGCCGTAGTCACGGGTGCGGATCACATCGCGGTTCAGGTCGGACAAAGGCATTACCTTCACCGTCACGTCGGCTCCCGCCATCGCCCACTGCGCTTTGAGCAGATCCGCCGTCTTACGGAGTTCCGGCCAATCCGGCACCAAGAGATCGAAAACGAGCCGGACGGAGCCCTTCGTCCGGACACCATCAGAGCCCTTCGTCCAACCCTTGTCGTCAAGGAGGCGATTCGCCGCATCGACATCCGTCGGGGCTGTGGGGACAGTAGGATTCCCCTGCATAAAGGAAAGGAATGGCATCGCTGCGACTACTCCGTGTCCGGAAAGGGCATCACGAACCAACGCATCACGATCGGTCGCTATGGAAAGCGCCTGTCGCACCTCCGTATACGCGAGTGGAATGCTCTTCACGGGATTGAAAAATACGGAAAAGACTCTCGGCAGATGAAACCCGTGCACGATCGTTCCCTTCCGATCGAAAAAGGTCTTTCCGTTCTCTGCCGAAAGAGGACTCATACCCATGATCTCCTTCTTCCCATAGGCTTCCATCATCGTCTCCTCATCGGGATAGAAACTGAACCCAAGCTTGTCGATGTTCGGTTCGCCACCGATATAGCCCGGGAACGAACGGAGTTCGTAGGAAAGAATATTCCCTTCCGCATCCTTCTGGAAACTGAGGAAACGATACGGCCCGGAGCCAACAGGTGAAAGATTGGCATCAGCAAGAGCGAACCGCTCTGGAGAGACAGTCTCCCATACATGTTTCGGCAAGAGGCCGACGGTGAGGTGCTCCTGAAAACCGGCATACGCCTTTTTCAGGATGAATGCGACCGTGCGCGGATCACGGACCTCCACATCCACACCCTGCCATTTCTGGCGAAGCGGACTGCGATAGGCAGGATCTTTGATTGCGCCCACGGTGAACGCGACGTCTTCGGCGGTCACCAGCGTCCCATCGTGCCAGGTCGCCCCGTTTCGAATCGTGACGATATACATCAGGCCATCGTCGGATATGTCGATCTTCTCCGCAAGCCGGTTCACGACCCGTCCGTCGGCATCATATCCGGTCAACCCGGAATAGATGACGGAAACCAGGTCTTCGTCGGCGGCATTCGCAGGCGAGAGAATCGGGTTCACGTATCGCGGCTGACCGACGATACCCTCGACATATCGCCCGCCATGAGCCGGAACCTCCCGAGTCACAGTCAGAAACGCCGCCCCGATCCAAAAAAGAATGGCCCCGATCAAGAGCAGCGACAACAGAAAAACGATTGCTTTGTCGCGAAAACGAAGCGCCCGAAACATGGCAAGGGGGCCAAATCGCTTCAATGTCTGAAAAATATCGCTCGAACGGATACTCATATGTTACGGATGATGTTCGGATTCCGATCCCATCGGAAAATCCCGTGGACCGTGACTTTCATGTCTCCCATGGAAAGTCGTCGATCCAGATCGCTCTAAGAGAACTTGGCGTTCAGAATCGCCAGGATCAGGAATGCCGCCCCGAGTGCGATCGAGGCATAGAAGAGGAACTTCTCGACTCCCCGCTTCGTATAATACCCTCCGAAATCCCCACCGAACGAAAGCCCCGCATCCGTACCCCTGTTCTGGAGCAGGATAGAGACGATAAGCAGGAAAGAAACGACGGTCTGTGCGATAAGAAGAGGATTCATACGGTCGGGAAAAAAAGAAAAGCGCTTCAGCTCTCTTCAAAGTGTATCCGAAATATGGTTGCGCGTCAAAGAAAAACGATCTTTTTCCCTTATAATAAGGAAAATTCTCCGGCCGATGAAACCGACCCAAGAGAATGGCCCGCCCCTTTCCATCCCTGGCGATGCACACTCAAGAGGAGGCCGGTTATCGTAAAAGAAGCTATAAGGGAACTGCCTCCGTATGAAAGGAACGGCGCCGGCAAGCCCGCAACCGGCAATAATCCCATATTCATACCGATATTGACGAATATCTGCACCACGAAATAAACCTGTGCCCCGACCGCAATCAGGTATCCGGCATTATCCTTGGCTTGCTCCGCTATCCGCCATGTGCGGAAGAGAAATACTCCGTATGCGAACAGTATCACGCCCGCACCGACTAAGCCGAGCTCCTCGGTAACCGTCGCGAAGATGAAATCCGTATGCTTCTCTGGAAGGAAGTTGAGTTGGGACTGCGAACCGAACCCGACCCCTTTTCCCGAGATTCCACCGGATCCGACCGCAACCATCGCCTGCAAAACATTGTACCCGCTTCCACGCGGGTCCGATTCCGGATGCAGGAACGTGTCGATACGATTACGCTGATACCCTTCAAGAAAAAACCACCCTGCGGATGCGACCACAACACCGGTCAGAAACAGCACGAGGATATGCCGGGGGCGTATGCCGGATACGAGAATAATGCCACCCCAGATTGCGGCAAGCGTGAGTGCGGACCCGAGATCCGGCTGTTTGAGAACGAGAAAAATAAGGAGGAATGAAAGGATAAGTGAGGCAACGATTCGGACCCATTCCCCGAGTTCGGAACGCTTCGCGACAATGAACCGGGCGAGAAACAAAATGAGAGCGATCTTCACCCCTTCGACCGGCTGAAACCGGAAAAAACCGAGTGAGAACCAGCCAGCCGTCCCATTGACCGTTCTTCCAAACAACAAGACAAGCACGAGAAGGAAAATCGAGAGGAAATAAAGATGCGTTCCGTATCGGACGATGTGCCGATAGTCGAAAAACTGGAAACAGATCATGAGTATGATGCCGACGACACCGAATATCGCCTGTCGGAGAAAATAACTTCCCGATATCGACCAGGGGTCACCCGTCACGGATATGCTATAGAGCGAAAGCAGCCCGACCCCGAAGATGAACAGGGCGGACGCAACCAAGAGCCAATCTGTCTGGAGAAACCGTTTGACCATACGAAAGTCACAAGTCAAAAGTCAAAAGTCTATGCAGTCAAAAGTTTGTAAGGTCTATACAGTCATAAGTCATAATGGTCACAACCGGAGCAAGGCTCCGTCCCAGTAGAGTACTGATCAAGTTACTTTTTGTGGTGGTATGGTCTCATCTTCGACTTTATAGACTTCAGACTCTACTGTAGCTTCTGAAACCGCTCAGTCCCCGTCCGATACCGTTGGATGAAATTGTCCTCGTGGAAGAAATCCGCATCGGCCTCCATGTCCGCCTTCGCCACATCCCCCGAAAAGGCAGTCGGCCAAATGAGCGTAAAGTCCCGGTTATCTCCAGAAAGCAGGGTGTTCACGTCGGTCTGATTGAGCGCGACCGCCTTGCCGGAAGCATCCCGAAGGATTATTTTCACCGTGACCGTACGGAAATCGAAAGAGCTGTCATTTCGCAGTGTCCCAAACGCTTCCCCGAAGTACGGGCCCGAGGAGAGCTTGTCGTAGCGCGTCCGATACAAGACAAGTGGCGGTCGCTCCTGATACCCCGAGAAACGCTGCCAACTCGCATCCCTAAAAGAGACTTCGGCCGTTGCCGGGATGCCCGTCGTCACGATACCAATAGAAAGCAACGTTTTGGTCTCTTGTGGGAGGAGAGAATCGGTTCCAGAGGCACGCCCAACTTCCGCACCGGACGTATCCCGAAGGATGATATCGTATCCGATCGCCGAGGCTCCGATCGTGCCGTTCGGATTATGAACGATGCCGAACGCGTCGTATTCATTCCGTGCGCTTCCGGGCACGAACCCGGACTCCCGGACGACAAAGGTATCCGGATTGAAAGCTTCCGCGCAAGCGACGCCACAGGGGCCGCCACAGTCGATACCGGCCTCGTTCTGATTCCGCTTCCCGTCGAAACAGGTCGCGGCCGGCTTCGTTACGAAGTACCACAGCGTACCGACACCGATCAAAAAAACGATCACGACGGAAGCGATCTTCACACGTTTCATGATGCGATAGGAATGGAGCATAAGAATGCAGTCTAATACAGTCGAAGATCAATATACCAAATGAACTGAAGTTCTGTTACGTTCAGGAGTTCGACTCCCAATAGGGAGTCGAACACCACAAGTACTCCTCTAGGAGCG
>CAITOC010000047.1 GCA_903893925.1 Candidatus Moraniibacteriota bacterium | reverse complement strand
CGAAATGGGAAAGAAACAATAATATAATGGCAATCTATCATCATTGATTGATTTATTCGCTTCTTTTCCGTATACTGTCACTGAAACATGTAATGATGAATTATGGCCGAAACAATGAATAAGGTTTCCGGGAAAGATCGATCCGTGTGCGTTATCGGTCTCGGTTATGTCGGCCTCCCGATCGCAGTGCGAGCCGTGGAGCGAGGATATTCCGTCACAGGACTCGATCTCGATGAGCGCAAAGTGACTCTCATCAACGATGGGAAGTCCCCGATCGAGGATGCGGGTTTGTCGGAAGAACTGCCGAAGTATCCGTTCACGGCCTCGACCAACCCGTCAATACTGTCCGATGCCGATATCATCCTTATCTGTGTACCGACACCCGTCGACGACGTGCATTTCCCCGACCTCGCTCCGGTCAAAGGAGCGACCGACCTTGTCGCCAAGTATGCGAAAAAGGGTGCTCTCGTTGTTTTGGAATCGACCGTAAATCCGGGAGTGTCCGAGGAAGTGGTCAAGCCGATACTTGAAAAAGCCGGCTTCGTCGTAGGCCAGGATATCCATCTGGCACATTGTCCCGAACGGATCAATCCCGGGGACACGAAGTGGTCGGTCAAGAACATCCCGCGCGTCGTCGGTTCGACGAGTCCCGAGGGGCTGGAGCGGGCACTCGCCTTCTACGGAAGTATCGTCGATGGAGAGATTCGTCCGATGAAGTCCATACGGGAAGCCGAGGCAGTCAAGATTGTCGAGAACTCTTTTCGTGACATCAACATCGCATTCGTCAATGAACTCGCACGTTCGTTCGACAAGCTCGGTATCGACGTGAAAGACGTGATTCGCGGTGCGGCTACCAAGCCGTTCGCGTTTATGGCGCACTATCCGTCGTGTGGCGTAGGCGGACACTGCATCCCGGTCGACCCGTACTATCTCATCGAGCGGGCCAAACAGTCCGGTTTCGACCACCGGTTCCTCAAAATCGCTCGCGAAATCAATAACTCCATGCCGGCCTATGCGGTCGAACTGTTGCAAGACGAGCTGAACTCGATCCGTCTACCGCTCAACGGGACCAAGGTCGGTGTACTCGGACTCGCCTACAAGCCGAACGTGGACGATCTTCGGGAATCCCCCGCAGAAGATGTCATTGCGGAACTGGAACGATACGGCGCCGATATCGCGACCTTCGACCCGCATATCTTACGCCTCTCTTCGGAAAAGACGCTCGAGGCGATACTCGATCGTTCCGACGCGGTCATCCTTGTCACCGCACATCGCGAGTTCCTGGATTCGATTACGCCAGAGCTGCTCGCAAAGCATGGAGTCAGGGTATTTATCGACGGACAGAACACTTTCGACCGCCAAGCCATAACAGAGGCCGGCATCGCATACAAGGGAATCGGACGATAACGCATAGAGTATGTTTTCGTTGTTTCGTACCGTCATCTGGATCGTAGGGGCGTTCACCGTAGTCATATTCGTACTCGGCTATTTCGGGTATGAACCGAATTGGAATTATTGGAATTCACAGAAAGAGCACTGCTCCAGCATGGCTATGCAGTGTCGCGACACCCTTGTTCGCACGGGAACGGACGGGGCGGCCTCACAATGCCAGTGGAATTGCGTCGATTTCGGACTCCTGATCAAAAAACGATAACTCGCCGCTAACATCCGCACGATATGAAACTCATCGTAAATATCCCCGCCTACAACGAGGAAGAAAAGATTGCAGAAACCATCGGTCGGATAAGAAAAAGTTTCGAGGCCGATTTTTATCGGAACGGATCGGGAAATATTCTTACTGAAAAGCTGATACAGGTCGTTGATGACGGCTCTACCGATTCGACTGCAATCCGTGCCAAGGAAGCTGGTGCCGATATCATCATTTCTTACAAGCAAAATAGGAAGCTCGCATACGCATTCAAACGTGCCGTCGAAAGTTCCTTGGAGAACGGCGCGGATTTCATGGTTAACATCGATGCCGACGGGCAGTTCGACCCGAAGGATATTCCGGAACTTCTTCAGCCGGTGGTCGAAGGAACATGTGATATGACCATAGCAAATCGCTTCGGAAACATCACCGCGAAAGACATTCCGTGGATTCGCAGTTTCCTGAATCGGTTTGCCGCTTCGATGGTCGGTTTCTTTCTGAATACGAAAACCAACGATCTCACTTGCGGATTTCGTGCGCATAGTCGCGAGACGCTCTTACGGCTCAATCTCGTCAATGTGAATTTCACGTATACGCAGGAAACGATCATCGACGCGATAGGGAAGAATCTCAAGCTCCACTGGATTCCGATCAATGTCACCTATCATTCGGACCGGAAACCGAAAATCACGAAGTCGGTTTCGAAATTCGTATCGAACGGTTTCAAGATAATACTGAAGGCGGTTCGCGATGTCCGACCCATGAAATTTTTCGGCATTCCAGGACTGTTCATGATCGGTCTTTCAATCATCCTTTTTGTCATCTTCCTTTTCTTTTATTTTCGGGATTTCAAAATATCTCCGTATCGGAATTACCTCTCCTTTTCCGCGATTTTTTTTGTCGTCGGCTTACAGTTCGTCGTCTTCGCGTTGCTCGCCGATATGGTGAGATCCAGCAGACTTCTGGTTGAGGAACAGCTGTACCTCACCAAAAAGCGACTCTACAAAGGAAAGTGAGCGAAATTATGAGAATACTCTTCATCTCGCGCGCCTACCCGCCGATCATAGGTGGCATCGAGAATCACAATCGCGACCTCGCGTTCTGGCTCGGCAAGAAGACCGACCTGACACTCATCGCGAACCGTCGTGGCAAGGGATTTCTTCCACTTTTCCTCCCGTATGCATTCATCAAAGCACTCTTTGGACTGTATCGGAACGACGTCATACTCATCGGAGACGGAGTGCTGGCGCCGATCGCATTCGTCCTCTCATGGTTCCGTCCCAAAATACTGACCGCCTGCGTCGTCCACGGTCTCGACCTCACATACGGATCGAAGCATAGCTTCCTTTCTCGTCTCTATGCCGGACTGAACCTACCTTCCCTGAAATCGATGGATCGGATTTTCGCCGTCAGTTCATTCACGAAACAAGAAGCCGTTTTCGCCGGCATCGACCCGGAACGCATAACGGTCATCCAAAACGGTATCGATCCGGACGCACTTGTCGTCCCGCACGACCGTGTCGCGCTCGACGCGCTCCTCGGCATCGAATCGTCAAAGCACTTCGTCATCGTTCGGATAGGCCGATATGTGAAGCATAAGGGCGTCGAATGGTTCATCCGAAACGTCGTGCCACGTCTGCCGGACGAAGTTTTTTTCGTCGCAGCCGGAGCGGTCGTCTCCGCCAACACCGCTGGCGATGAAGATTACTTCCCGCTCTGCGAACGAGCCGTCTCGGAACTCGGTCTCGAAGGAAATGTGAGGCTCCTGAAAAATCTTTCCCGACCAGACATCCTCACGCTCCTCAACAATGCAGACCTGGCCGTGTCGCCGAACATCAAGGTCCCCGGCACGATGGAAGGATTCGGTATCAATGTGATCGAAGCGAACGCCTGCGGACTTTCTGTCATCGCTTCCGACCTCGAGGGACTGACCGAGGCGATACAGCCGGGAGAAAACGGTTTCCTTCTTGATCCCGGAAATGCAGATGCCTTTGTCGACGAGATTGTCCGGATGATCGGAAATCCGTCTCTTCGTACGACTGAAGGCGTCAAAGCGAAGGATTTCGCCCAAAAACACTATCTGTGGAGCACTCTCTCGGACCGCTACGTCGAAACCCTCGAAGCCGACCTCTCCCGCTGACCTGGTTGGAATTCCGCATGCTTTCCCGTATACTGTCCGTATGATGTTTCTCCTCTTTCTTCTCATCGCAAGTTGCATTCCTCTCTCCGGATACATCCTGTTTCGGGGATTATTCGGTCGATCATTCGAGGTTTTATCGCTCGAACGGTTCGTGTTCTCGTTCGTACTCGGCATCGGATCGCTCGACTTCTCGATGATCGCGCTCGGAAAGGCCGGCGTGATACTCTCCGCGCCGTTCCTTTTCGTATCATTCTTCGCCATTCCAATCACATCCGTACTGCTTCGACAGGCATACGGACGCTACGCACCAGAGACATGGAGACGCCCGAGAGAAAAGGCATCCGTTGCTGTCGGTCACAGAGAGATCCGATTCTCACCGACTGAGCGGGCGTTGTTTCTCCTACTGATCGGCTTGACGATTTTTCTCAAGACCCTCTACCTTGCGGACATCGGTCTCCCGACGGCCACCGATCTCGGACATCACATGTACTGGTCCAAGGTCATCACCGATACGGGCCGTCTTCCTGATTATTCCAAGCGCGAAATCATCGATGTCGGAAACGGACAGTCCGCCCTTTCGGGTCCCGAGCCCATTTCCGACTTCATCATCGGCGAGCATCTTCCCTTCGCCGCGATCGCTACCCTTTCCGGCGTGTCGTTTATTTCGGGGTTCCCGATCTCCTTCCTCCTCCTGATAAATATCCTCTCCGTCATCTCGACCTTCATCCTCGCCGTCCGACTTGGCTCGTTCCTGTTTCCCAAAGAACCGATTTCTCCGGTGTCCGTAGGCCTCGCCGTGCTGTTCTTTGCCGGACCGCTGTTTGCGCTTTCTTCTCCCGAAGCGAAATTCGTCTCGGGTGGCGTTGTCGGAAATCTCTTCGGAAACCTGATGATTCCGCTCGTTCTCCTTTCCCTCCTCCGCGCATTCATAGAAGAAGACTCGCGTTTCCTCGGACTCGGTATCCTCATCTCACTCACGCTCGCCTATACGCATCACCTCTCGACATTTGTTCTCGTCTTCATCATCGCCGGCATATTCCTTTCACTCATCGCGATTTCTTTCCGACAGCTTCCGGGCCTGGCCCAAAAGATCGGAAGGCTCGTCCTTTCCCCATATCCGCTCCTCGCGCTCGGATTCGCCGCGGCGTTTTTCTTTCTTGTCGCCAAACCGACCTATATCGAGACGAACGCCGTGACGACCGCCGTCGGTACCGCAGTCAAAGCGACCCGGACCGGACTCTCCTTCCTGCAAACATCCTCCTCGACAGGCCCCGCCCGTATGGCACTCGGCCTCGCTGCACTGTTGATTGCCGTTTCGATCCGTCCGATACGTCGTTCCCCTGCTTTCCCGTTCGTTCTCGGATGGGGTGGCATTCTGCTCGTCATGGCGCTCCGTCCGACCTGGCTCTTTCTCAATATTCCGTCGGACCGCATCGGGACTTATCTTTCCTTTCCGTTTTCTGTCCTTGCAGGCCTCTTCCTCGCCACGTTCCCACTCATATTCCGCAAGACCGATGGAAAGCCTGGCAGCGTGTTCCTCCCAGGAAATATCTTCCTCTTCGCCGCACTTATCCTTTTCTCTTTCGCGACATGGAACGGTTCGCAGGACAACCAGTCATCCCTTCCGAATTCCACCGGGAAAGCACAGGATGCTGTCGAGGTCTTCACCGCCTCGCGATACCTCGCCGACCGGACCGAACCAGGCGATCTCTTCTTGAAAGACCATAACTACCTCGCTGCGGATTCCTGGATGAAGCTCTCTTTCATGCGCGGATATGCCTATCCGCTTTCCCGCGGACTGTTCAAGCGCTACGTGGACGAGACGAATCCTCGTGAACAGTGCACGCTTCGGATGATTTCCATGCCAAACCTTGACGGAGGACGCGCGTGTTTCGACGAAGTCGGTGTCAATCTCCTGGCGGTCAACCCGGCCTTCGACGCCGCACAATTCGAGAGTTCCCACGACTTCTCGCGCATTTATTCCGGAACGACCATCCAAATCTATGAACGAAACCGCTAAGACCGTCGAAAAAAAATCCGAGCGACCGCTTGCCGGCATACAAAGACGCGCTACGGGAGATATCCCGACGGTTTTGATAGTACTCTTTTTCTTCGCTATCGCTTCCGGAGTGCTTTTTGTCCGGATAGACCGTGACCTCGATCCGAATCTCGGGAAGAACTGGTGGACGCTTTCCTTCGAGACCCGAGATCCATCATCATCCGATTTCACGATTGACAACCACTCCTCCATTACGCGATTCACCTATACCGTTTCCCACGACGACACCGAGCTCAATACTGCACCCATCTCGCTTAGCAAAGGACAAAGCGAAACGGTACGATTGGCCATTCCGGCCGATCCAGGCCGCACGACCATTTCCGTCTCCGCCGATGACGGCACGAAAAAAGAGATTTATCGGGAGCGATAGATGGAAATAAGAATTGAGAATTGCAAAAGACGAAATACGGAACATGAAAGAGCTGAAAAACCGATTTGAATGAATTTCCTATGATCAACAAGAAAAGAATCCTTCTCGTGACCAGACCGCTCTGTCCCCCATGGGACGAAGCATCCAAAATTTTCGCCTATTTCCTGGCCAAGTCACTTCCCACGCTCCCGATCTCCATCTTGACTCATGGCCATCTGGACGACCTCTCGGAATCGATCGTACAGGAACCGGTTTTCAGTTCCGGAGATTTCAATTGGCTGTCCAAAATACAGCTCTTCTTCGCCCTGTTCCGATTCCGCGGTCGCTTCGATATCACGCACTATCTCTTCACCCCGGCGAAACTCAATGCCTTCGCGATAAAATCATTTCTCAAGCCGACGCGTGGCAAAACCATACAGACCGTCGCTACCTTGCGTGAGGATCTCTATTCCGAGACGGATCTGAAAAAGATGTTGTTCGCAGACCGGATCGTCACCTATACCGACCGATCGAAGGCCCGACTCGAGACGATGGGCTTTTCCGGTGTGGAACGCATCTATCCCGGTATCGATCTGACCCATTTCAGTCCGCAACCGAAAGATCCCGCCTTGCTGAAACGGTTCGATTTCAAGGAGGGTGATTTCATCGTATCCTATATCGGCGAATATGCCCGACTCGGTGCGACCGATATGCTAGCCGACGCGATTATCCGCTATCATCGCGATTATCCCGATTCGCCCGTCAGGTTTTTTTGGGCCGTCCGTCTCAAGAACGAGTCCGACAAGGAGAAAAAACGAGACGTCATGCGAAAGTTCGCGGAAGCCGGACTTGAGGACCGATTCTACTGCTCCGACACGTTCGCGGACATGCCCGGCGTGTACAACCTCTCCGATGTCATCGCGTTCCCGGTCGTCGACATGAAGGGCAAGTTCGACGTGCCACTCATCATCATCGAGGCCTACGCCTGCGGCAAGCCGGTCATTCTCTCGGACATCCCTCTCTTCAGCGAGTTCTCGAATGATTCGATTTCCGTCACGGTCCCCCGAGGAGACGGTGACTCGTTCCTCGCCGCGGTCGACGGTCTTGAAAAAGATCGCGAGAAGCTCGCCGAGATGGGTCGTTCCGCGCGAACATACGTCGAACGAAACTTCGACCTGCGCATCACGGCGCAACGCTATGCGGAAGTATATGAAATCATATAACGAAATGTATGGCCGACGAACTGATCGACATCTACGACGAGAACAATACGGCACTCGGCATCACGAGAATGAAGAGTGAGGCACATCGTGACGGACTCTGGCACCGAACCGTACATATTTTCCTCTTTGACAATGAAGGACTCGTACTGTTACAACTTCGAAACGCGGACAAGGACGTAAACCCGAATCGATGGAGTCCTGCGGCTGCGGGCCACGTTACTGCCGGAGAATCGATCTCATCGACTGTCATCCGGGAAACAGATGAGGAAATCGGGATACACCTTCATGAAACTCAACTTGGGGAACCCCTGTTATCGAGCGCTCTCATACGGTATCCGAATGGAATCAGAAATGCTGAATTCAAATATATCTATTTCATCAAACATCGCATGAACATTGAAAATGTCGTGCTTCAGGAGTCCGAGGTCAGCGAAGCAAAATATGTCACCATCGATCAGTTGGAAGCATCGTATCGGGAACGACCAGAGTTATTTTCCTTTGAGGGCGAGGGGTACTGGGAACGCGCATTTTCAGAAATTCGGAAACGACTCCAGTCAAATACAGACGACTCATTTTTAGGTAAATACATAACAAAATAAGTATGATAGAAGAACAAAAGGTCCACATCGCGACGGTATCGATCCTCGTGAAGGAACGAGGAACTCATGCCAAGGAAGTTAATGACATCCTGACTCGCCACGGCGACCGCATCATCGCTCGGCTCGGTGTACACCTGGAACGCGCCGGTATCACGCCCTACGGCGGACTCATTACCGTCATAGTTGAAGGTACTGCTGCGGACATCAATACGCTTACCGACGAGCTCGACACCCTCTACGGCATTGTCGCCAAGACGAGCATTTTGGACTAGCCTGGGTCAGCAAAAATCGTTTCGCGAATTTTCTTTTTCACTGTGGACAAAGAATTGATTGGCCAGATGGAAGATGAGATTATCGGATCTGTACGGTCTGCTTTCAGTGACGCTCTCGTATCGCTCTTTGTCGTCGGTAGCTATGCGACCTATGACATCGTAGACGGATACAGCGACTACGATCTGCTCGCATTTGTTGCGGATCCGACACGAACGCCGAAAAATATAAACTTCGAAAAGCTTTCTGCAAAGTACTCCGTCGCTCTCAAATGCACAGTCCGACCGATCGCGGATCTGCAAAACAGGATTCTTGGCAATGACCGAGCGACTCGATTTATCGGCAATCTTGATCTCCTTGATTTGAAGCTTCGTGCCCGTCTGCTCTACGGAAAAAATATCGCCGACGATATACCTGAGGTCCATGAGCTGCTCAAGAGAGACCTTCGATCCGAATTGCGGGCGGAGTATGCTCATGCCACCGATCCGGACCCGGTAAAAAATATCTTCGTCCGTGAACCGCAGGACTGGTGCAACTATATTATCAATATGAGTGGTGCCATTCTGCTAAGCGGAGGCGTCACCGGAAATAAAAATTTGTTTCCGGAGCTGTTACAGTCGTACCATCCGGATTTCAAAGGCATATCTTCTCTTGAAGAGGCACTTGCTTTGAGGTCATCTAAAAATATACTTCATCTTGATCGACAACAACGAATGGATTTCAAAGTCACTTTGGAATCATTCCTGAAAGAATACCGAAAATACTTTTCAACCAAAGGGACGTGAAATGACGGCCGTCAGCTCGTACCATGGCGAAACGAATGACAAGGCATGACAAAATGCCATTTTTACGGTATTCTTGATACGGAAACGTGTTAATCTTTCCGTTGTTATTGCAGATATTGCCTATGTCTAAGGAAAAATTCACGAAACTCACCGATTTCAAAAGCGAGATGAAGACCGACCGCATGAAGGTGCCGGTCGTCTTTCATGTCCAAGACGAGCTCTTACCAGCAGACAGCACGCTTTCACAACTGGAAAGCGTCGCAAGCAACAGCGGTCTGTTCCGTCATATCGCCGCGATGGCCGATGTCCATTCCAAACCTGGCCGTAAAAACGCGACCGGGACCACGGTCGCTACCGAAAAGCACATCCTCCCGCAAGTGAATGATACCGATCCCGCCTGTGGCATGCGTCTCGTCCGGACAAATATGACCGAGGACGATCTTTCACCAGAAGATATCGACAAACTCTTCAAGGCGCTCGTCAATAAAGTCCCTACCAAGGCACTCCTCGGCACGATACTCCCCTATCATGTCATCGTCGATATTTGTCGCAAAGGCATCGGCGCGGCTGTCGAGTACCTCGGCATCGAGACGAAGTACGAGAAAGAGAACTCCCTTGATCGCGGAAACTTTTTCGGCGAAGAGGTTTCCAAACAAAAAATCTACGAGGTTATCCCGCGACTCTTCCTGTTCTTCGCAAAGTTCCGTTCCGGTATCCTCGGTGCCGCCGGCAACCATTTCCTCGACCTCATGAAAGTGTCCGATCTGCCGGATCCGGTACTTGCCGAGAAACTTGGCATACGGAAGGGCCAATATGTGTTTATGGTCCATTGCGGCTCCGGCATTCTCGGCCAGTATACGATGTATATGTATACCGCCAAGAAACGTGAGCACCTTTCACAGGCCTTCATGGCCTGGCTCGGCCGGATGACATTCTTCACCAAGCGCCAGCATGTCATCGACGGCATCGCCCAAAAGATCAAAGACTTCGATTTCGGTGCCAAGGAAGAACTCTTCACCTTCGATGGCGACGGAGAGGATGGGAAGATGTATATGGAAGCTCGAAATGCCTGCTCGAACTTCGCCCACGCCAACCGTGCCATCATCGCACACAATGTGTCCGAAACGATCAAAGAGGTCCTCGGCCGTGATCCCGGTTTCGAACTTGTCTATGACATGCCGCATATCCTCGTCTCCGAGGAGGAGCACTACGGCAAGAGCGCCTGGATCCATCGCAATGGCACGAGCCGCGCGTACGGACCGACCCGAATGGCCGATCATCCAACCTTCCGTGAGACCGGCGAGCCGGCTTTCATCCCGACCTCCATGTCGACCGATGGGTACCTCTGCGTGGGTACCGACGGCAATGAATCCTCGTTCTTCTCATGCAACCATGGGGCTGGCAAGCCGAAGGTGGCAGCCGAATCCGTCGTGCCCACAAGCCGTGAGGAGCTCGATGCCAAACTTTCGACCCGTGGCGTGCACCTCTACAACGGCCGGTCATCCAAGGTCATCGAACAGGACAGCGCCCACTACAAGAACGCCGACGCCGTCATCGAAAGCGTCGTACGTAATGATATCGTCCATCCCGTCGCCAAGCTGCAGCCGGTGGCGGTGATCATGTACTAGATTTTCGGAATAATGAATTACGAATACAAAAGCTAATGAAAATTTGGTAAAACAAGGCACGGAAACAGGATAGGATCATGCAGAAAAAGAAAAAGGCCCTCTGACTCGCAGTCAAAGGGCTTTTTTTCGGTATGCGTCGATTCACACATAACATGGTGAAAGAATATAATTCCCTACGTTGAACCGAAATGGGCTGTGATTTTGCCGACTATCATCAATTCGCCAACGATGAAGAATATAATCCCAACTGAAATACGCTTCAAAGATCTCACCGCCAACTCCTTCGTAAAAAAACCAGATTTTTATTTTACCATAATCCAGCGTAAAAAATCCCGGCTCTCCATATGGATACAAATTGAGAAGGTCTTCTATATCTCCAAGAGGTGAAACGCATTTCTGTCGTAAAACTTTTGGCAATATAAAACGAATATCATTGACCATCGGGACCTTCTTGAGAAAAAACCAAACGTAGGGACGTTCCGTAGTCGATAGTATCGGAATCCTCAATGCATCAAGATCAAACCGATCCTGGAAAGGAAAGCAGAGATGATTATCATGAAGGGTTTGATAAAAATCAATTGGAATATGTGACGTGACTCTCTCTGGAATGAATGTCAATGCAACCGGTGCAATATAGCTCGTTTCCTTATAATCAAGAAGCGAAGCTGCGACTCTGTCAGTTTCCATCTTTTTCTCCTGTTAAGTGAACGATTTCCCTTTCATGCCAGGAATTGAGGCTCTCAAACGTTTGCACGTCCGATATTCTATCATACGTTCCTTCTCGACTTTGTCAATATAATGATATGAATTATGGCCTTTTTAAGCGATAATTTGTATCGAATGTCAGTCCGAGGAGAATGAATACGAACATAAGTCCGAAATTCGAGTCCCAGAGGAAATGATCGAGGAGCAGGCTTGGAATGAGGACGAGAAGTATCACGATGACTGGTGCCCTCCCATCGCCTAAGGGAGTTTTTGTTTTCACTATCGGAAATAGAGAAAACCAGAAAAAACACAAAGCGAGGACGAGGCCAGGTATACCGAGTTCGGTAAGGATGAGGAGCGGAACATCATGAGACGGCTGAATGTCCCATATTGGACGATGAGGAGAGATACGGATCAGTTCTGCGGTCTCGTTTCCCGCACCGACTCCGAGGAGCGGATGAGCACGGACGATTTGGAAAGCGTCACGGTAGGTCGACATCCGATCGACGACCGAACCGTCCCGATCGACGACACCCCCGTCGAACCGCGGGAAAACCGTCTCGTGCAATATGCCGGTAAAAATCACCGTCGAAATGACGATGGTCGCGAAGATGGCAAGCGGATATCTCCCTGTCATTCCGGCCTTTGAGCCGGAATCCAGAATATTTTTTTTCGTGGATCCCGGGTCAAGCCCGGGATGACAAAAATATATATCCGAAATTGATCGCCACGCAAGAAAGATGAATCCGAGTGCGAACCCTCCCCATGCCAGACGGGAAAAGGACATGATGAGACCTAGAAGAATGATAAGGATACCAAAAAATGTAACAGTCCTACTACAAAATCCCTGCACCACCGCTAAAGCTATTGGCGACACGCAGTCCCCTCGAAGACTCGGTACCCCATTTTTAAATGGGAGACAGGACGTCTTCCAATTTTTAATAAAAAGGAATCGTGCCTTTGAAGATGGAACGACATTGAGCAGTTTCCCTCTTTGAAAAAGGGGGAACAAGAGGGATTTTTCGCCAATTGTCGATACCACAAGAATAAGAACGACTGCAAGGAATAATCCGTATACGTTCGGATGCGAAAAGGAACCATACGCACGCAGGAACCGCCCGCTTTCATTTTTCAAGACTGATGTTCCGGCCTGCCACGATTCGTACGCGCTCATGCCGAGAACCTTCGAGGAGAAGCTATCCTGCGTCAGGAACTGTCCGATACCGATGACGGACTGGATCGCGGCCGCAACGAAAAGTACGACGACGATCCGTTTCATCTTCCCTCTTCGAACCAGGTCTCGCGTCATGACGAACACATCCGCTGCAAGAAGGATCTTTACGAAGGTATATAGGGCTAAAGCCGTGTCCTGCGCCCACAGTATCGACAAGCCCGACCAGAGAACGAAGAGGAGAAGGAACATGTCCGATTTCCGTTCATGCCACAGAGTCGTCATCATATCGATGATGGTTTTCTTTTTTGAAGCGTTCGCTTTCACAATGGCACCGAGCATGATCGCAACGGCTACAATCAAGGAAGACAGATATATACCGATTGTGCCATACTGCCACTTCGCACCATTCATGATCGGCTCACGCCACAAATACACCGTTTGAAACGGCAGGATGAAAAGAAATACGAAAAAGAGGTTGTCGGTATATCTCGTCAAACGATTCATAAAGAGTAACTAGCCATTTTTACGAAACAAGTCTTTTAGCAAGGTGCTAGAGGCTAAGCCTCCAATTGGAGGCTTAGCCTCTTTTAAAACGAACCCCGATTTCATTTACGTCAACATTATTGCCTATTGTACCATTTTCTGATACTCTATGAACAGGTTTTGCCTATTTCAAGCGTTTTTTCATTTCAAATCGTCGATCATAGAGGCTTGATTCCCTATTCTTGATTCCTTTCGCATGATTTTCATAACTCTTTCCGGCACCGACGGGTCCGGGAAATCCACACAGACTGCCCTCCTCCGTGACTCCTTCGTAAAAAGTGGCAAGAAGGTCGCTTACTTTCACGCACTCGAACACTCCCTCATTCACAAGACATGGCGAGTTCTTCGCGGACGCCGTGACTTCAAGCCCGGCAAAGAAAAGGCGGTCACTTCAGCCTCGTCGTTTTCGATCCGTCTGCGCAAACTCACGCTCGCTGTCGACGTTATCGCATTCAGGATGTATAAACATATCCTGAAAGGATACGGGATCGATATCCTCCTCTCGGATCGATATTTTTTCGATTCGGTCGTGAATATCGAGTATCTTTCCGGTTCAAAGGCTTTCCGTAGTCTCGACAGGACCATCGTTCGACCCGATTTCGCGTTCTTTCTCGATGTCTCTCCCGAAGAAATCACGAAACGGGAACGTATACCGGAACAAGGTTTGGAATATACAAAGAAGAAACGGTCCCTCTTCCTTACGGACACTGAGCGATTCAATCTCATACGGATCGATGCGGACGGATCAAAAAACGAGGTCGTATCGCTCATTCGAAAGGTCATAGATACGTAACTTTTTTTCACCGTCATGAAAAATTTCTCACGCGCCCTTATCTGGCTCACCGTTTCCGAGATTATTTTCAACGCTTCGGGATATTTCATCCACTCCGTCGTGGGCCGATTACTCGGACCCGCCGACTACGGGAGATACGGCCTCATCGTGAACCTGACGACGACTGTCATCATCCTCATCGGTAATGGCATCCCGACCGCCATGTCGAAATATCTGAGTGAGATTTTCGAGACACATCCCGACCGGATCAGGGGCATCAAGCGCACATCGGTCATTCTCCAAACGGGTATCATGGCAGTGGTCACGGTGCTTTTTTTCCTGGCTTCCCCATTCATCGCCTCACTCCTAGGCGACCCGACACTCACTCCGCTCTTCCGACTTTCCTCGCTCATCATCCCTTCGTTCGCCGCCGCCTCGTTTTATTTTTCCTACTTTACCGGACTGCATTTCTTCCGTTTGCAGGCCGCTCTCAAAACGACCCGCTCGGTCACCCGGATGGTCTTCATCATACTCCTGGCCTGGTATTTCGGGGTCAAGGGAGCGGTCGCCGGCTACATCGTCTCTCCGCTCGTCGTCTTCGGAGTCGCCGTCATTCTCGACCTCATCTGGACCGGAAAGTATTTCCCGGCGACCAAAAAAAGAGAATCGCAGGATTTCCCGACGAAAAAACTGCTCGACTATGCCTGGCCACTCACGCTCTTCATGCTCTTCTATCAACTCATCACCTCGCTCGACCTTTTCCTCGTCAAAGCGCTTCTACGAAATGATTACTGGACCGGACTCTACAATGCGGTAATCACCGTCGGGAACATCCCCTATTATCTCTTCTATGCCCTGACAATTATCTTGCTCCCCGCGATATCCAATACATCGTCGAATCGCGACGAAGCCGAAACCCGCTCGCTCGTGAACAAATCCCTTCGCCTGCTTGCGCTTGTCCTCTTTCCCACCGTTACACTCCTGTCAGCCTATTCCGGCCCGATCATCTCGCTCTTCTACGGACACGCCTATGCTGGTGCGACCGCCTCAATGAGCGTTTTCGCCATCGGTAACGGGTTTTTGACGGTATTCTATGTCCTCGCTTTTGCCGTTTCCGGCGCGGGACTGGTCATGATCCCAATGTACGTCTCCGGCGTCGGTCTCGTCGCTTCCGCAGCACTTAACTATGCCCTCATCCCGCCCTTCGGCATTGTCGGCTCGGCCATCGCCACGACCATCGTCACGTTCATCCTGATGACCGGTATCCTCATCTTCACCGACCGGCATTTCAAGGTCCACATCCCGCTCAAGCTCTGGGTCGTTTCCTTCATCTCCTCGGCAGTCCTCGTCTTGCTCGCCCGATTGCTCCCAGAAGGATCATTCTCCTTCATCGTTTCCGGTGCCGTTCTCTTTCTCCTTCACTTCGGTATTCTCAAGCTCTTCGGCGCATTGGAAAACGCGGACATCGATCCCCTCTTGAAGCTACTCCCGACAAAACCAACGAAATAAACCGGAAAAGATAGACACGATACGCCCGATAAACATGCCCCGCAATCTTACCAAATTATACCGAAATATCTTGATTTCTTGTATATCGCGCTGCCAGAGGAGTTCGCCCCGTCATTCGAAGGGGCGAACTCCTGAACGTCACAGTGATTCAGTTCATTTGGTATTATATCGCAGTATCGGGACCTTTTTGAGACAGCACATAATAAACAGACCTACCCGTTTTGTGCGGATAGGTCTTATACATATGATCGTTGGCGATCAATAACAGAACGTCGCGTGCATACACCGAACATCCTTATGAATCAATGCTCCTATAGCGTTGCAGATGTCCTTCATCAACCATTTTGATTCGAGCATATTTTCGATTTCGACGATTTTATGTGTCCGGACATTCATGAACGCCATCGCCTTGTCCAGAGGCATACTCCCAAGTCCGTCATAGTGGACGAGTATCGTCTTTTGTCCAATCGGCACAAAGACACTCCACGAATCCGCGGAAAAGAGTTGTTGTTCCAATTCGCGTTCGATGAGGAATTTCCGTGCCCGTTCAAGGACGCCGGAATCCGTACGAACCAGCTCTTCTTTCCATCTCCACCATTCATCCATTTCGAAAATACCTGTGAGGAAATCAGACGTGACTCCGAGCATATCCAGAAGTGCGCGATCTCCGGGGAAATGATATGAGTGGAGTGTTTTGGATTGATTTTTCAGCATTGCCAATCTCTTCCGAGTGTCGAGAAATCGCCATTCAGCTCCGTTTGGTGCATCAAGCCTGACGCAGATTTCATCCTCCCCGCGGTATCCGAATGTCGGTATTCTGCTTCCATCGACTCGTGCCACCCGTGCAATAAAGACCTGGAAAGGAACCGCTGTATGGGTATACAACATGATCCCGTATGAGTTACCGGCTTTCATCTGCTTCGCGAAATTTTTCGCGAATTCATAATCTTTTTCTTTCGGAAGACCCGGCGTAACGGCAAGCAGGTTTTCCCAGTAGCGATTCGCACGGAATTGCTCCAGTGTCGAATCTGTCGTATTTCTAATTTCCATTTTTCTCTCCTTTTCCACTTTTTACGGCGGTTATGTTGGTAAGACTACAGAACATCCTTGCCGGGAGCATACCCCGTCGATAGCGTTTTTGTCAACACGGCACCACCTTTTCTCAAGCACTTGCCGAAGAAGCACTAAAAAACCCTCCGCAACATTTGTCCGGAGGGGTTCTACCACGATTAGTTCGTGTTCATGGGACGATCATTGAAAAGTTCAAAGCTCGACACCCGCTCGAATCGCTCCTGACCAGCTGGGATATGAAGGTATCCGATGGATTCGACTTCAAGCATCGTCACATCATACTCATCATCAACGCATTCGGATTTATTTTTCCTGCCACGTCTTACCCTACGACTCGAGGTGCCTGACGTAGCCTGATCCTCCGCATAAAGTCGTGCTTGTTGCGTCAGCCAGTTTGTTTCTATCTCTTCGCCAAAGCTCGATTTATTCGCCCGTTTCTTCATGGACTTCAATTCATCCCTGAATCTCCGTTCCGTAAAGCATTCGAACTGACAAAGAAGACTCTCAATACACACTTGCATCGCGAGTGAAAAACGATGATTGTCCTCGAAATAATCCGCTGCCTCCGAAACACCGATCTTCTTGAGCTTTTCTGGCGATTTCTGCGGATCAGTACTGAGGCCGAGCATGAATGCGAGGAGATCGTCGATTCCCTCAGAGCGGTCGTCGTCCAGAAATAATTCGCATTCGTCATTGACATCGTAGAACAGCAGGTTCAGGATGTCCCCGATAAAAAACTTTTTCTTGGCCATTGTGAAGGTTCCGGTTGTGTTCCCGCAATCGCCGCGGTGGGCAAAGCCGTCTCTTTCACCGATAGTATATACGAAATCCGCCAATCATGGCAACTGATACCAAATTGACTGAATCACTCCTACATTCAGGAGCTAAAATCCGATTCGGAGCCTAGCTCCTTCTGTTGCAATATACACAACACATCATTTCAAACTGACGAATGAAGCCAAAATCAGACGAAAAGTGCTTTATTTAAGCACGATTTGTTCGATTGAGAACCGTCCGAAGATCCGGATATCGATGGGATCATACGCCTCCGCCATCGACTTCGTAAGCTTGCCTTTGTTTATGGCATTCGCGATGAGGACGGTCTGGTCATCCTTTGACGGTATCATGTTCTTGGAATACGGCTTCAAGACGACACCGCTCTTCAGAGTGACGTATTCGATCGATTTCAGGTACTTGAAGAGATAGGTCTGCTTTCCCCGGACATAAATCGTCTGACCCGATTGGAAATGCTCTGTTATATACTTCGCCATCCCCTCGACTTCCCCAAGGGTGATCTCCGCATCGGTCGAACCGACGATCTGTTTCCTGCCGGAATGATCGGAAAACGCGATCGAGACGGCAGAAAGGTTCGTCCCTACAAAAACGAGCGTAACGATACCGAGAGCGATATACGCATAGGTATGGTGATCTTTCGCCCACGAAATGACGGCCTCCGCCCAGAGTCCGAGCAAGACAAACGGGACGAAGAGCATCGCCAGATAGAATCGAAGCGAGATCTCTTTTGCAAGCGGGATGAGTAGGACGAATCCGACCAGAGCGTACCACAAGGTGAGTTGCAGTGCGAGTTTCCTCCTCGGTTCGGTCGTGTTCTTGAGAGCCACTATCCATAGCCACACCCCACCAACGGTGAAAACCGCCGACAAAAATAACCCGGCCATGAAGGCGAGTTTCCCCGCGATACCTTTGGTCTTCTGATACGTGTCGGAGATGCTGACTGAACCGCACTGGTCGTCATTGCCGAGTCCGCTCACGATGAATGTGTCTCCTTGTATCTGACAAGTCGCATCGTCAAGAACGTTCCCAAGAATAGAGTGTCCCTTGGCCGTCTTACTCGCGGTTCCACCGAAAAACGCCTTGATATTCGAACCGTTCGTCTGTCTCATCTCCACGATCTGTCCCGTATTCAACGCAAGCGCGACGAGCAAGACGATGCCGGCCTGTCGCCAGAGTGTTGGTCGCTTTCGCCCGATAAATATGAAAAAACCAAAAACGGTGACCGGCATGATGATCAGAAGCAGGGTGTGTAACTGTACACCGATACCAAGACCGACACCGGCGACTATCGCCCAGAGCCATCTCCGCTTTGTCTGTTCCTCGGCCAATAGGAGAAGTGCATATAGGAACAGTATGGAATAAAATGGCCCGGAATTCGGATTCCAGGCAAACCGGGCGTATTTGATCGCGAAGACGCTCACGGACAAAATGGCCGTCAAAAGAAGCGCTACCGGCTGTCGGAATACCCGACGAAGGAGGAGGAAGAGGAGCGGGATCGTCGCGATGGACGCGAACAGATCCGGATAGGCCATCTTGTCGGGGCTGTTTCCGAATACCTGCGCGGAAAGGATCTGCAACGAATAGAACGCTCCGCCGAGCTTAAATTCGGTTCCGCCGGCTTTCGGACCAAGCAAGGGATAGGCGCCGGTCCCCTGGACAGAGTCGCTCGCCACTCCGGCATCACGCGACTGATCCGCATTGAATCGTAGCCAGTCGTGGAAATGGTAGGCACGGAGGAATATCCCGACCGCCACGATACCGATGAGGATACATATGAATTTCGGAACCGTCCGGACCCAATCACAGAGACTGCCAAGGCGTCCCGACGGAGAATGTTCAGTATCGGTGGACATAGAGTTTCTGGCCTATTTTCAGATATCCGACAGCGGTAGCCGAATTCTGTTTGTTATTGATGAAAAACGACGGTCGCTCGTTACGAGACGCAAATGCAACGCCTTCATCTGCTGATCGCACGAGTGTCATACCCCGAGATTCCGAAAGGTACTGCAACGGGGCGAATGCGAAATCCACGATTCTGGAGTCTCCACCAAGGGAAACGGTATGATTTCCGTACGCATATTCCGTCATGTAACTGACAATCGGATCCATCTCATCGAGCACGACCGAGTTCGAAAACAGCCTGTTCTTGTCCAGAAGTTCCTGAGTCATCGCGACCAGAGAAACCGTATTGGCCGAAAGTATGACCAAAAAGAGCAGAGTCGCTACGACTTTGAAAGATCCCGGAAATGCCGACTTCAGATAGTCTACCAAAAATCCGAGGAAAAGGAAGGGGGCAAAGAATGCAAAACTGAAGTAGCGAAGCTCGATTTTTCCCTTGATGACGGGAAGCATGACCAAAAACGAGACTGCCAGGTACGAGGCAAGAAGGAGGAACCAGACCCTCTTATCTGCATCCGTCTCTTTGCGGGCTCGGTTGAAAAGCACGACATATCCCAAAACCGAGAAGGCGAGACTCGTCGCCAGCGTCACCCAAAAGAACCAGTTTCGAACATTCTTGTTCATTTCTCCCGAGAGTAGACTCCCAAACGTATACGAACAACTGTCCTCTCCGAGCGAAGTCAACATATAGGAATTGCCCTGGATATGACAGTCGACGTCGTTGAGTATACTCGGCCCACCATCGGTCTCGTCTTGGGAGACGATTTGGTCGCTCTTCATAAAATAGCCAAGGAATATCCTCGCATTGGCGAAATTCGTCTCTACTTCGCTTCGTATCTGACCGGCGTTGAGGAGTAGTGCCAGGGTACAAACCGCAAGCAACTTGTACCGAATCCCCTTCCACCGTATCGACATGATGATGGCAAGGAACAGAAAAAATCCCGAGAAGAGTATGAGCGTGATGACATGTAATTGGATTCCGACACCCAATGCTACTCCGAGTGCGCCGACCCACCACCACGAAACCCGCTCCCGGCGTATCCAAAATTCGTACAAGGACAAAAGGAAGAGCAATACGAAGAACGGGATCAGGTTGGAATTCCAGGCAAACCGCGAATACCGTATGGCAAAAAAGGAAACCGTATACAGAGCGGTCAGCCACAAAGAAAGTTTCTCTGCAAAGGCTTTCCTGAGAAAAAAATAGAGGAGCGGGATCGTCAGGATCGAGAAGAACAGATCGGGATAGGCCAACGCGTCGGGAGTGGGGCCGAATACCTTTGCGGAGAGGATCTGAAAAGAATAGTATATCGGACCGATCCGGAAATGAGCACCGTCATCGGTTGCATAATTCCCCATAGCCGGACCCAAAAGTGGCCACGGCGCATCATGGCGTACCACGTCTTGGACGAGGCTCGCATCCCGGGATTGGTCGGTCTTGAATTCCAGCCAGTCGTGGAACCGGTATGTGCGCAGGAATATACCGACCAGTATGATCCCGATCAGGATCAGGACACTTTTCGGGATATTTCTCACCCAAGATCGTATGCCGGTATTCGTGTTGTGATCGTTCATTGGTTCGTTCTCACCTCGTATACATATATCTTCTCTCCGACCGCCCCATACTCGGGAGCATCCGCCGGATCGGGAGGAGTAGTGCTCACAAAGAATACCTTCTGTCCGGAACGGGCCACATCATCCACTTTCGAGGCTCCGACACGGATGAGTTCCTTCCCGGATTGCGCGACAAGATATACTAGGGGATGAAAGGCATAATCCAAAATTTTGGAGTTCCCTGACAGAGAGATCGTAGTATGTCCATCCGCATGAGCGACCACGTATGTCGCTATCGGTTCTATCTCATCGAGGACGACCGAGCGTGAATAGATCCGGCCCTTTTGGACGAGCTCGTCATACACCGATGACAATGACAGGATATTGATCATGGCTATGGCCGGGAATGCCAAAAGAACCGTATACAGAAGCCATGTATTCTTTTGACTCATCACATGTTCCGCAAGGAGCCCAAGGAACAGGAATGGGAGAAAAAATGCAAAGTTGAAATACCGAAGTTCCAGACTCCCCTTGACGACGGGGAACATGATCAAAAACGAAACAGCGATATACCAGGCGATCATACGAAGCCATATTCTCTTCCGCTCGTCTTTTTCCGAAGCGCATCGGATCACGAGCATGGCGAAACCGAATATCGAGAAAAGGGCACCGAAAAACAGCGGTGTCTCAAACAAAATTTTCATTGCATTTCTCCGCGTCCCACTCAAAAGGGCATCAAAGGAATAGACACAATGATCTTGACCCAGGGAAGTAAACAAATAGAGATTTGCCTCAAGATGGCAATCGATATCGTTCACGAGGCTCGCATGAGCGTCGCTCCATGGTTGATTGCTTGCGGACGTATCGTGATGAGTATTCGTGAAGTAACCGAGGAATATCTTTGCATTGGAAAAGCCGGTCTGCGTTTCGCCGATAATCTGACCCGTATTCAAAAGGAGCGCCACCGCGAAGACCACAGCCCATTTTTTCCACGGGATCGATTGTTTCCGGAAGATGGAACGACCGATTGACAAGACGGTAACGGCCGAAAAAATAATCATGGTTATGGCATGGAGTTGCACCCCGACCCCAAGAGCGATACCGAGTAAGACCGCCCACAACCAACCGACCGCGATTCCTCCCGATTCGAATTCGAACAAGGACAAGAGGAAGAGCAAGGTGAAACACGGGATGAGATTGGAATTCCACGCGAACCGGGAATGCATCACGAAAAAAAAGGAGACCACATAGAGGAAGGTGACGCCTAAAGACAGTTTCTGATCGAGGTATTTCCTGAAGAAAAGGTAGAACAGCGGTAAGGAAAGGATTGAGAACAATACATCGGGATAAGCCAATGATTCCGGGATATTGCCGAATACTTGTGCGGAAACGATCTGAAAATAATAGTACAGAGGCCCGATATGGAACGTTTCGTCCTTGTTGGCGGCGGAATTGGACATGAAGGGACCCGTGAGGGGCCATTCGGCATTCCCCGCAACCACGTCTTGGACCAGGCTCGCGTCGCGCGCCTGGTCCCCCTTGAATTCCAGCCAGTCGTGGAAGTGATACGTACGCAAGAACACGCCGATGCAGACAATCAACAGGAGCAACCAGATATGCTTCGGAATCCGCCGGATATTCAACTTCGAACAGTCATTCGTATTCATAGACATTCATACCTTGGGACCAGTATAATACCACGTTGACGAAAACACTGTCACATCGGGAGTTTACTCCAGCATTTTCGGGGCGAACTTCTCCGGCAGCGATGTTCAACGATCAAGTTATTTTCGACATAATACCGAAATAACGTAATTTTTTGTATATCGCTACTAGAGGAGTTCGACTCCCTAGAGGGAGTCGAACTCCTGAACGTAACAGTGATTCAGTTAATTTGGTATAAGAAGCTCACTCGCGAACAATCGTCATCATCGATTCTCTATTGGATACACGTACGCGCGCCCGATCTTCTGGGTCTCATTTATATGCTGTGGCGATACTTTGCAACTCACATAGAACGTCGGCGTATCCGAAGAAGCTGTGACACCGCTTTCTTCGCCGGACTTGATCGCATCGATGTGCCGCTCCGCTAACAGGAACTTCATTGGAAAAATGATATAATTGATCATCATATAGTCTCCATCCAAATAGACAGAGGTCCGTCCATTCGCATGCGAAGAGACGTAGTCTGCTATCGGCTCCAACTCACCGAGTATAGCCGTACGGGAACAAATTCCATTCCCATCATTCAGCACAGATGCTTCTTCTATAATTCCAAAAATATCGAACCATGCGATTAGGATGAAGACTATGCCGACGACAACGACAGAATACCATTTCGCAGACCATTCAGACAGACCGTTCACGATGAATCCGAGAAAAAGGTACGGCATGAATATGACGAAGGTGAAGTATCGAAGATCGCTGAAAACATCGTTGCTAAGGGGCGCCATGATGACAAATCCGAGACCGGCGTACAAGACCATAAGCCGTAGAAACCGCCTCTTTTCATCAACAGCCTCATTTTTGGCACGGCATATCAACAAGGAATACCCGATAACGGAAAACAGGAGGCTTATGATCAGGACGAACCTGCCGGATTCCGCTTTGAACATCCGTCCAAAACCGATTTTTTGGTCCCTCGAAAATATTTCCGAATAATCATACAAGCATTTGCCCTCACCGGCCGAGGTCAGAAAAAAGAAATTCGCCGCAAAATGGCAGGAGAGGTCGTTCTCCAACAACGTCAACTTGCTCACCGGGATCTCAGTACTCTTGTCACGATAAAAATAATTGATAAATATCCTCGTGTTTCCAAAGTTCGTTTTCATCTCATAGGCGATCTGGCCCATGTTCAAGATGAGGAAAAGAGTTCCTATTACGGCCCATCGCCTCCACACTGCAGGATTCTTTTGCATCGAACTGATAAATGCGAAGAGAGAAACCGTTGAAAAGAGAACCATCAGTATGGCATGGATCTGAAAACCGACCCCCCACGCGAAGCCAAGCCCGATGATCCAGACCCAATCCGTTTTTTCATCGTCGTTTTGAAATTTGTAAAGTGAATAAAGGAAGAGCAGTACGAGAAACGGGACCGAGTTTGAACTCCATGCATAACGGGAATAATGGACGATATATGGGGAAATCATATATAATCCCGTGAGACCGAGAGAGAGATTGGCCCCGAACAATATCCTGAGGACGGCGTACAGGAGCGGGATAGACAGGATGCAGAACATGACATCGGGATAGGCTAACACATCCGGGTTGCTTCCGAAAATCTTGGCCGACATGATTTGAAAATCATAATAGATCGGACCGAGATGGAAACGGGTTTCTTCGGTATCCCCGGTATGATTCATGTTCGGACCAAGGAGAGGCCACTTCGAACCTTCGTTCACCACCGTATCAACGATGGTCGCATCCCTCGTCTGATCACCCCGAAATTCCAGCCAGTCGTGGAGACGGTAGGTACGAAGAAAAGCGCCTCCTAAGATGATGACTAACAGAATGAGTACGTGACGATACGGCCACGTTGTATTTTTCGATAACGGCTTCATAACTGTATCGTTTACCGGACCTGATACATCCCCACTTGTCCGACATCGAGATGATCGGAAAATCCCATCCCACCGATCTCTGTCGCTGCGCTCTTCCCAAGGCTCGATCCCACATAGAATGCATGTACGTCAGCCGGGACCGCACCGATATCGATCCCCCGTTTCAGCGTCAATCCCTGCTTCGCGGCCAGATAGACGAGCGTTTTGTTGTACGGCGAATAATACCGCGTCCCACCGAACAAGTACGCTTCCTTTGATCCTCCGGCACGAGAGACGATAAAGTCGACAAGAGTCTGTGCCTCATCGAGCACGAGGTATCCGGAGTCGGCACGGTTCTTATTTGCGAGAGCTATCGCCTCGTCGCGGATCGAAAAAAGGTTCGTAACAGCAAGTACGGCCAAAAGAAGAAGCGCCGGCACCATAAATCGCTTGGGATGCTTCCGTCTCATACTCTCGAAGAGCACTCCGAGGAAAACGAACGGCAGGAATGTCACGTGGATGAAATAGCGCATCGGCGCCTGATCGATGATCGGCAGCATCACTGAAAAGGATACGACCGAATACAGAAGGATGATGCCGGTGAAAAATCTTCGCTTCCGGTCGGTCTCCGTCCAGGTCAAAAACGCGAGCATCCCATATCCGAAGACGGAGAACAACGCACTTCCAGTGATGCCGAGAAGCGAAAGCGTATTGCTTGGCAACTGTAATTTCGCTCCCGGTCGAGTATTACGCGCCTTGGAATAAAGGAAGTCGCAGTTTTCCTTGTTTCCCATCGAGGAAAGAATCAACGTATTGGCCTGAGCAGTGCAAGCGGTATCGAGTTCAAAATTCCGAATAAATCGCTTGTTTCCGCCATTATCAGACTTGTCGGAAAACGAATTCAGGAAGATTTTCGTGTTCTCGTAGTCGTGCTGATACTCATGAATGATTTGCCCGGTATTCGCTACCAAAACTATGAGAAACACTACCGCCCACCGACTCGCTGTCTTCCGGCTTTTCCTCAAAGAAAACAAGAAGGCTGGCCCGAGCGTGCCAAACATCGTCAGAAGCAATATGGCGTGGAGCTGGGAACCGATACCAAGAGCGATACCGAGCGCAATCACCCAAACCCATCGTGTTTTCTCCAAGTCGAGAAGGAATTCCCAGAGCGCCCACAAGAACAAGATGACGAAGAATGGGATCGGATTCGGATTCCAGGCGAACCGGGAATATTCGATCGCATAATACGAGACGCCGTAGAGCCCCGTCAAAGACAAGGCGATTCCTTTGTTGAAATACCGTTTCAGGAAGAAATAGAGGAGTGGGATGGAGAGCAAATTGAAGAGGAGGTCGGGATACGCTAACTTATCGGGACCGATCCCGAAGAGCTTCACGGAGATGATCTGGAAATAATAGTAGAACGGACCGAGGAGAAAGCCGGTGTTCCCCATCGAAGACCCAAGCTGAGGCCAGGAAGCATTATTCTTTACTACGTTCTCGACCAAGGCGGCGTCACGAGCCTGATCGTTACCGAAATGGAGCCAGTCATGGAACCGGTACGTACGAAGGAAGACTGCCAGCGCGAACACGACGATGACGACACACCACAGAGCCTGCTTCGATCGAAGTATCCGTTGTATTCGTTCGTTCATCGTGTTTTTACTAAGGAATAGATCATGATGTTCCCGAACCGCTCGTACCCGAGAATGACGTCTCCGGAGAGTTTATCGCCGAGTGCATACGGTTTCGAGCGGACTCCGTCTATAAAGAAGTATGCCGTGCCGGAAGGAAACGGCTCATTGCTTCCTGGACGAGTGATGGAGATGCCTTGTTGTAAAGCGAGATACTCGAATGGTTTAAGAAAGCGCTTCAGATAAAATGTCTGTCCGTCGAGAAAGACTGCGCCGCGAGTTTCGGTATGCGTTTCGAGATAGGTGGCCATCGATTCCGTCTCACCGAGAATGCTATTGTCGACATTGCTTGCGTTCCCATTCAAATACGGTTGGGCCAATACTACAAGCGTCAAGACATTTGCCACAAGCAGCGCCAGCATGAAGCCGGTACCAAAAGAAATACCGGAGCGACCTTTAGGAAGCGCCGAGAGGATGATTCCGAGCAAGACGAATGGGACGACGGAAAGAATACTGAAATAACGCACTTCTATCTGTGAAGCGACCGGCACAAGCGCAATGAATGAGACGGCGTTGAAGAAAAATACGAGTCCCAAGAAATCCCGCTTCGACCGATCGGGTTCGTTTCGGAATGAGCGGAGAACGAACATATATCCGACCATCGAGAAGAGAAGCGTCACGATCCCTTCCACGATGAACACGATACCGTTCAAGATAGCGGTTCCTGGTAGATACTTATTCGCCCGAAACGATTTCGCGATATTGAATATCCCACCACACTTCTGTACATCGATGACCGAGAAGACGATGTTCACATTCGCCTGCGCCTGGCATGATGCGATGAGTGAAATATTGCGCACGAGCGTGCTGGCCCCGACACTCGATTCGCTCCCGGCTCCCTTGAAGAGCTGACTGATGTTCGCCCCGTTGCTTTGTATCTCGAAACCGATCTGTCCAAAATTCATGAGAAGGAAAAAGAAGAGCGCGATGAGAAGATCTCTCATGGACAGGCTTCGCTTCACGAAAAGGAACACGGCGACGCAGACCCCGACACAGGGCATGATCAGAAATAACAGAGTATGAAGCTGGATGCCGACACCCATCCCGATACCGACCGCGACAGCGTATGCCCATTTTTTCGTTCTCTCCTCCCCCATCAACCCGAGCAATCCATACAGGAAAAGCGGGACGAAGAATGGAATAGTGTTCGGATTGGAAGCGAAGCGTGAAATCTGGATGGCAAAAAACGAGACGCTCATGACCCCGGTCAAAAAGAGCGAAATCCGGTCAGAGAAGCATTTCCGCAGGAAGAAAAACAACATCGGAATCGCGAGGATCGAGAAGAGCAAATCGAAGTAGGCTATCTTGTCCGGAGCGTTCCCAAACACGCGACCCGCGACGTATTCGGCCTGATAGTAGAGCGGACCGAGATAGAACTGCGTGTTTCCGGCCTGCGGACCGAGCTTCGGAAGCGGAGCCTTCCCGGTGAGTGCATCACTGATATACGTGGCATCGCGAGCCTCATCCGGACTGAACTGCAACCAATCATGGAAATGATAGGTCCGGAAGAACACGCCCACCGCCACGATGACGAGCAGGATCAGGAGGGTTTTTGTGGTCGGACGGACGGAAGACGGTTTCGGTTCTGGCATACGGTTTGATGATCCGATCATTTCGATTCAATGGTGATATTGGTGACCAGCGCAGCCTGATGTTTCTTTTTGGTAGTGGAGATCGAAACCGGCGTTCCAGACGCATCGTGGACCGAAAACGGAATGATATTCTCCCCTGGTTGCACCGTTTTCACGAAGGAATATTCCTTCAGGTCCGAGTCAAGCGGAAGAACCGTCTGACCGGTATCGCCCACCGACCCAAACGTCAGTCCCGGTACGGCCCCCTTGAGGCGAACCCGTATCGTCAGCGTCTCGGGTGTGGATCCCATATCGACGATCTTGAGTCCGGCACCGTTCCCGATCTCGCGATAGTTTTGCAAATCATCGCCCAAAAACATGGTCGAAATCTGATCATTCTTCACTCCGAGCGAGAAGAAGTATCCCTTCGGATCCGTGTTCACGACCTCGTAGGCGATCAGGTACCGGTCCTCATACCGGCTCATGACGGCGATATGATTCGTGATGAATGTTTCGGCAAGCGAGCGTACCTTCGCGGTGGCGTAGAGCTTGCTCACCGTGATATAGCGCACATGGTGATAATTCAGGATATCGTTTGCCTGTGACCAGTCGAATCCTTTCAGGATATCGGTCATGTCTTTCGTATCCGGATCGTTCCCTTTCGGAATCGTATACAGGAGCTGTTTAATGATCGGGGTCTCCTGTTGCATATCGAACTGACCGCTGATCTTGCGGGCGAGCGGCATGCCGTTGAGGACCGCCTTCTTGTGAACGACGTCGGTCATCATCGCATAGCTTGCGAACTCATAGCTGGTGGAGCCGGGTATCTCGATCAGGGAGTACGGTTCGGCATCCTTGGCGATCGTATCGTAAAAGGGCGAATACGACACGGACATGATGGCTATGGGAGCGGCCCAAAATTCAAGAAGTATGACGAAAGAGAAAATTCCCGTCAGCACTAGTTTTTTCTTCGGAAATTCTTTCAACAACTGTATGAATCCGTAGGAAAACAGGACCGAGATTCCCAACATCACGAACACGAACATTCGTCCGGTCGTACGGATGTTCTCATAGAATGGAAGGAACCGATAGATCAGATAGTAAGGAAGATATATGACGAATGTCCCTATCGAAATCGAGTTCCCGAGCGAAAAAAGATAAAAAAGGAGTGACGATATGCTCCAAAACGCGACATCATGGCGATAGGTGACCTCGTCTGCTTCCGGTACGAGTTTCTTCCGTGCCCGGAAAGCGAAGTAAACGATCGTCACCAATACCGATAGTCCAATGAAGTATGACCCCCTGTTGGAATCACCGAGGACAGCCTCCTGAATGTTCACGCTCAGAGTGCCCCAGATCGAATGGAAGACCGGTGGCATGATCGGATCGAGCACTTTGATGGAATATTTGTTCGCGGCATTTTCTCCGGCATCCAGATAGTTATTGTCGGAAGTAGCCACTTTCAGCATCCCACCGAACATTCCAATAGCGACGGTGGCGAGGAGCACGATGGAGCAAGTCACGTATGCCCAAAATCTACGGTTTTTCAGGATGCTCCGATCGATCCAGATCTTATATGCCGCTATCATAACCATGAACAACACGGAGAAAGCGAGCATCTGATGTTCATTCAGAGCGATCAGGAACGCGAAAATCGAAACCGCCACGAAATACCTGATTTCCAACTTCTCGAAAAACCTGAAAAACACCAAGACGAGAAAGGGAATCCATTCCTGGTGCATCGTACCGAGATTGACCACCGTCGATTGATAGAAGTGAAACGGCGAGAATGCGTATATCAGTCCCGCAAGAAAGGCGGCATACCTGTTTTTCGTGAAATAAAAAGCGAGAAGATACGCTCCCAACGCACTCAAGACAAAACTCGAGAGAAACAGGAGATTATAGGAAACGTATTTGTTGAAAAACAGGTTCAGAATCACGTACGGTAGATGAACGCCGATATTTTTTGCGAAAAAAACGAGCTTGTCGGGCGTGCTGAGCGTCGTCACGCTTACCACACGACTCTCTATATTCGCCATGGCCTGATAAACGTCGCCTCTTCCTTGCGGGATTTCACTGCCGATGTTCCCAATCAACGGATACGTGAATACGAGCGTAATTATCAGATACAAAAACACCGAGATACTCGTCGGGTGATGAAGAGGGAGACTCTTGAATCGCTTTGATACCATATTCAGGTTCATCATTTCTTGGCAGATTTGAAAGTGAACACATCCTTCCAAAAAACCCTGTCCGGCTCTGCATTCGTCTTTTTGACCTTAGAACTCGATTCGATGATACGATCCGGAAAACTGAGCTCATATACTGTCAATTGACCGAACTGCTGCGAGCTGAGAGCGGTTATGTTGACACCAAATTTCTTCGTCACGGGAGCGAGTCCGCTTTTGGTCGGCGTCACCGCGAAAAACTGAGCCTCCGAGTCGGTCTTGTTCGTCATGGTAGCGAAAGAGAGTCCGGCATCATGTTTGGAAGAAAGCAGATAGTCGATCGGTCGCACGTGTTCCGGCTTCACATAGTAGTAAAGTGTCTTCCCTGATTCATGCCTCGCATACATCCAATCGGTCACGCCCTGCAGTTCCCCCAAAGTCACCCCGTCCTTGGCCTTGAGGATGAGCGTCCGCTTCACGATTAACGCGCTCTTCTGCGATTTTTCCTGCTCCTTGAACCACGCGGAGGTCCCGTGCGTATTCCACCCGACGATGCCACCGGCGAGCAACAAGGCGATCGCGAGTGCCGAACCACGCTTGAGTCGAGAATCGAGATACTCCGCTATCAGGCCGACGAAAATGAATGGAATCGCAAACACGACGATAAAAAACCGTGGACGGAGTTGAAAAGAGACCGGCACGGTCAATATGGTGAACACCGCCACCCAGGCAATGAGTAGAAAAAGGAAGTCCCGCGCGACGACGGACCTCGTCTTGTCACGGAGCGACCGGATGGCCAGGAACGCGCCGGCAAGGAGTATGAGCGCCGTCACGGACAGGGCGGGAAGCTCGTTTTTCATGCTACTCCCATAGCACTGTGAGGTCGTAACCAGGCAGTAGTATTTGATGTTTTCCGTCACCGTCTTCACGAGCTTGTCGGAAAGCGGTTTGGCTGCAGGCTTCGAACCGAGTGCCTCAATAAAATTTTTTGAGTTTTGCCCACCGCGCATGGACTCACTGATGAAAACAGGGGCATAGAAGAATGAGAAGACCAATACGGCGATGCCGGCATAGATCGCAATCTTTTTCAGTGCGTCCTTATGCAAACAGGCCTGAATATGCTCCTTCTTCCACAACTCGAAATGAAAGATAAAGAGAAGCCCCGAAATCCCGACGAGACTGAAGAAGCCAAAGAAGTGTAGCTGCGAACCGATCGTCATGCCGGTCGCCCACATCGCCATCCACCATTTTTTCCGTTTCTCGATTGGTTCGTTCAGAAATCGGAGTAGCCCATAGAAACTCACCAACTGGAAAAATTGCAACGAGTTCGGATTCCACGCGAACCGCGAATACTGGATGATGATGAACGAGAACGCATACATCGCCGTCACCAAAAGAGCGTTTCTCTTACTGAAATACAACCGCACGAGAAGATAGAGGAGCGGTATCGCGAGGATGGAGAACAGTAGATCCGGATATGCGTACACGTACGGCTGTGTCGAATGGAAGATGACGCCGGACAGATACTGGAAATAATAAAAAATCGGGCCGAGGCGGAGAAATCCGTGTTTGAGCTTGACCGCACCGGCGCGTGCACCGAGAAGTGGGAGGTACTGCGGACCGTTTTCCACCGCATTGCTCATCAGAATCGCATCGCGAGACTGATCCATCTTGAAATACAGCCAGTCGTCGAAATGATACGTGCGCACGAATATCGAAACGCCGACAATGACGGTGAGTACGAGCAATGCGTAGTTGTTAGCAAACCATTTGAGTACTTTTCGCATAGCAGTCGGCTTTACATCTTCTTTATACGATAAACGCCCTGAACCATTTTTCCAGATCGCAAACAAAAAATCGAAGTGATGTTCCCCAAGTGCTCGTTCTATTTCGCAAAAAGGTACTGAACCGTATCCTTTCCAAGATCGATCACTCCGTATGCTCCCTTATACTCGTCACGTGACAGCGCTGCCTCACCATAATACGGAATCCCGTCAAACTCCTTCTGCCATGGAATATGGAAATGTCCGGAGAGCACCAATTTCACGGCACCGCTTTCACGGACAAGATTCTCGAATGCGGCATAGCGATCTACCACCACAGATTCGAGCGATGACGGAAATATCGGGATATGCATGGCGATAATGACGCGCTTGTCAGTCTGAAGCGCCTCCTGAAGCCACGACAACTGTTCACTGTCTATCCCGCCCACGTAATCCCATGATTCCCTATTAAAGTCAACGTCATCAATCGAAATAATCCTCGTGTTCCCATAGTCGGTATAATAATACATCTTCCCGGTTACGCCAAAATCAGCCATCGTCGACTCGCGGTCATGGTTTCCGATCGTCCAGATCACCCGCATGTGTTTTTCCTCAGCAATCTTCTCCAAGGCACGGCTGTAATTGGAATCGCCGGAATTGACATTGTCACCCGTCGTGACAACCGTATCTATCCCCTGCGAACGCAGGGCATCAAAAACCTTCGGCACATACTCTTCATACTGCCTGGGATATATCGTTCCGCTTTCGACGGTCCGTCGTTTGAATCGATCCGCATGGATATCCGTGATCCAACCGATTTTCTCTCCCTCCCGCGCATATCCTTCGACCCTGAAACCGGGGACATACCGTTTCAGGAAATCTGTCGAATCAAGAACGACCAAAGAATCCTTCGGGTTGCCCATCTCAACAGACCACTGACCGGCAATGTGATATATCCGAACGAAGAATGTGCAAAACAAAAACACCACGACGAAGAGTGTGGCCCGATATTTTTGAAAGCCAACGATACACGATCGTTTGACCGTTTCCCACATTTTTAGGGTATTCTTTTCCACACTGGAATAGTACCTTATTATTATCGTACCGTAAAGTCATTTTTTGGCTTCTTTACAGATATTTTGTTTGCAATAGGGTCCAATTTCGGTATATTATATATGATATCGGTCTCATGTGAATTTATCCTTAACGCTTCATCATGAAAACGTTCAGAAAGTATTTCGCACCAACCGTCATTTTCTTCGTCATCGGATTGAACCTGTTCCTCGGCATTCCCCGACTCAGCACCTATTCGGCGGTCGACGAGCCCTATTGGACCTACGGGCGGACCTCGAAATTCTGGACCGCCGTCGCCGAACAGAAATGGCGATCGACCAATATCAATGACAAGCCTGGTATCACCGTCGCGCTCTTGTCCGGGTTCGGCCTGCTGAAGTACGATCCGATGCTTTCCAAGGATATACGCGGTGGCATCAAGACGGACGCCCAACTCGCCGATATCGACGGAATCAATTATTCTTTCCGTCTCCCGATTTTCCTCTTCTGCACGTTCATGCTCCCCGCCTTCTCCTTTTTCCTCAACAAACTCTTCGGAAAAAAGACGGCACTCCTCGGGTTCGTGTTCATCGGCCTGTCGCCGATCCTGCTCGGAATCTCGCTCATTATCAATCCCGATTCACTCCTCTGGATATTTCTCCCCTTGTCCCTCCTCAGTTATCTCACCTTCCAGAAGAAGGGTGAAAATATTTTTCTCGTCACGACCGGCGTATTCCTCGGTCTCTCGCTTCTGACGAAGTATGTCGCAAACATCCTCTATGTCTTCTTCCTCATCCTTCCGTTCCTCGACTATATCCTCGCTGATGAAAAACCGGAATTGAAAGCGTACCTGAAAAAATCATTCGTGAATTACCTCGCCATCATCGCGATTTCCATGGTGACCTTCTATGCGCTCTATCCGGCCACCTGGGCGCACCCAAATGTTTTGCTCGACGGTACCTTCGGAAGCAAGGCCTTCCAAAAGACGTGGCCGATTTTTGCCGGCTTAGTCGCCTTCATCGCCCTCGATGTCACCGCCCTCGGCGCCCAAATCATCGGTCCGATACTCCGGTTCTTCTCGAAGTACAAACGGGTGCTGGCAACAACACTGATATCCGTCCTTATCGGGCTCATCTTATTTGCCATGGCCGACACCTATCTCGGTATGAAGCCGTTCGACCTCGAAGGCATCCTCTCGTCCCCGAAAGGCATCGGCATAAATGATCACGGTGTCCTGCTTGCCTTTCTCGGTGCGCTGACAGCGAATGCATACAGCCTGATATTCGGCCTACACCCGATACTCCTCATTCTCTTCATCGTCGGACTCCTCACCGCTGTCCGCCGCGGTACCCCCATGACATTGAAAACGAGAACGGTCATCTCCTTCTCACTCTTCATACTCCTCTACTACCTGGCGTCTACCGTCAACGACGTGGTCGCGACCGTCCGCTACCAAATTATCCTCTATCCGCTGGCGTTCATCATCGCAGCGATAGGAGCCGCCGAGGTATTGTCCATTGATCGGGTCAAGCGCTTCGTCAAGCCTCTGCCGGCGACACTCGCGTGTATCATTATCCTCGCTGCATCACTGCTCTACCTCCGACCGTTCTATTTCGCATACGCCTCGGCATTCCTTCCCACACAATACCTCCTCAATACCAAGGATATGGGCGACGGGAGCTTCGAGGCCGCAGCGTATCTCAATTCGCTTCCGAATGCCCGTAATCTGGTCGTCTGGTCGGACAAGGGAGCGGTCTGCACCGAATTCGTCGGGACCTGTAATATCGGATTCAGCAAAAAGGACCTCGAAGGAAAAACGTACGATTATTTCGTCGTCTCGATCGGCCGACAAGGTCGCTCGCTGAAACTCTCCGGCTCGGTAAGCAGTATCATCAACTTCAAGAAAGTGTACAGTGACACGATTGCTTACGAACATGAGGTCGTCATTGGTGGGCGACCGAATAATTTCGTGAAGATCATCCGGGCATCCGCCATCGCCAACGAGTAAACGTATGCCTCTCTCATCGGTCCGAGAAAGACTGTTCCGAAACATAAACGCAAACTGGCGAGATGTACTCGTCATCTCACTCGTCGTGTGTGCGGGAGTGTTTTTACGTACCTATCACTTTTCCGACTGGCTCCATTTCGAACTGGACCAGGCATTTGACTACGATCTCGTCTCTCCCGCGGTCGGCCATTCCCCACTCGATCTACCGCTTCTCGGCCCGAATGTCGGTGGTGGCCTCCTGCGGCTTGGTCCGGCGTTCTATTATATGGAGTATGTCGCCGCAACCGTCTTCGGCAATACGCCGACCGGACATGCGATGAATGTCCTTATCCTGTCGATCCTGTCGATGCCACTCTTCTATCTTTTTTGCAGACGGTATTTCTCCCGGACCGAATCAGTCGGCCTTCTGGCTGTCTTCTCCTCCTCGCTCTACCTCGTCATGTACTCACGGTTCTCTTGGAGTCCGAACGTACTCCCGTTTTTGATCCTCCTCTCCTTCTATACACTCCTCCGGGGCGTTTCCCGAAAAGAGCGATATTCCGCAAGATGGTTTCTCTTTTCCGTCGGTGCAGTCACTCTCACGTCACAGATTCATTTCAATTCGTTTCTCGTGGTGCCACTCGTCGCGGTCATATTCACGGCAATCAGTCGGCCACGATTCCATTGGAAGGTCTGGGTCGCAGCCCTGGCAATCGTCCTCATCATCTATTCCCCCGTCATCGCGAACGATATCGTTACGAACCGCGAGAATCTCCACTACCTGAAAGAGAAGTTCGCCAAGACGAGTCCGGGAAGTTTCATCATGCCGGACACCCTGGTCCAGACCGTCGAGTACGGCGCTTACGAATCCTTTTTCATCAATACCGGAAGAGACCTCATCAACGGGATAAAACTGAAAGATTATGGGTTCGAACCCGGAGCGTACGGCGACAGCTTCGGTCTGAAAATCCTCGCACTCGCGCTGGTTCTTTCCGGATCAGTTATCTTGATCGTACGGATTTTCAGAGAGCATGATGCCGACCGAAAGAATTTTCTCATTTTAATTCTGTTGTGGCTTGCGGTTTCCTTTTATCTCATCTACACCATCGCGGACGGCTACCGGATGTATCCGAGATTCTTCCTCCTGATCGCCCCGCTTTCGATCCTGCTGTACGGATTTGTCCTGACGCTTGTCGGTCCCGAAAAGAGTCGCGTACGCCTCGTAGCGTTCAGTATCGTCATACTGACTCTGGTCGGTCTTAATATGCAGGCCATTTTCCCAGTGTTTTCCCGACTCCAAGACGACACCGCCCCGACGACGCGTGGCGAGATCGAGATGGGCGATATCTTCCCGAACACGAACCGCATCACGTTTGGGGAGCAACGACTCATTGTCGATTACATCGCGTCGAAACACGATGCGAACGGCTATCCGGTCTATATAAACGCGAAGCCAGAATACGAACCCGTATTCTGGGCTCTCCTGGAACGCCGTGGCATCCGGTACCACGACGAGATACGCGATTCGTCGCTCTACGTCGAAGGAAACTATTTCGATATCCGCTATGCCGACGATTCCTTCGGCACGGATTCGAAGTTCACGATTCTCGAACAGAGACCTTTCGGCGCACTGACCGTGACTTTTTTCAAACCGCTCGAAAAAGTGATCGTCGGGACACGCCAGTCCGATGCGGACCAGAAGCGGTCCGTAGTGATGTCCGACATCTCGAAACTGCGCACCTGGCGCTCATTGTTCAGATGATATCCGTGGTATGCACACACTGATCCCGCGAACAATCGGTTTCCATGCCCTCACCAAGAGCCTTTGTCTAGGTCTCTTCTTTTGTGCCGTCTTCGGACTCGGTATCAAGATGCTCTCCGATCCACCATCGCCCGTCTATGAAACAACCCTCGTCGATCCGTTTGCAAACGCCGACGGCGTGACACCTCCGTTTCCGATGCCCGCAATCGCACAGCCCATTTTCCCCGATCGCATCTGTGCCATCACCGACTATGGAGCGGTACCCGGACCGACCAATAATAATATGGTGGCTATTGCCGACGCTATTGCCGACTGTTCACGACAAGGCGGTGGGCACGTCATTGTTCCGAAAGGTTCCTGGCTCACCGGAGCCATCCATCTTGAAAACGCCATTGATCTTCACTTGGACCCGGGAGCCATCCTCTCCTTCAGCGCGGATTCGAATGACTATCTCCCCGTCGTCTTGTCGCGCTACGAAGGTACCGATGTCTACAATTATTCTCCTCTCATCTACGCCTACGGCAAGCACAATATCGCAATCACCGGAACCGGAACCCTCATCGGCAACGGCAAACGATGGCTGGACCTCGGCGATGTCACCGTCACCCACGAGCTTTACGCCATGGGAGATCGCGGTGTCCCGATTCCGGACCGTGTCTTCGGTTCCCAAGAGAAAATGCTCCGGCCTGCCTTCGTCGAATTCGTCCATTGTGACGCCATTCTCTTGCAGGACTTCTCGATCGAAAGCGGTCCGATGTGGACCCTACACCCGACCTATAGCCATGATATCATCGTGAGAAACGTCTCCGTACGGACGAATGGCCAGAACAACGACGGACTGGACATCGACTCTTCACAAAATGTGCTTGTCGAGAACTCATATTTCGACACCAATGACGACGCTATCGCTCTCAAATCCGGGAAGGCACGTGACGGTCTGACCGAAAATATCCCCACCGAGAATGTCATCATACGAAATAATACCGTCGAAAACGGACATGCCGGCATCGCCATCGGCAGTGAGATCGCTGGCGGTGTTCGAAACGTGTTCGCATACGGTCTCAAAATGCATGGCGGGCAATATGGCATCCGACTGAAGGCACTCGAGACCGAACGGGTATGGGCGAGCGATCTTTGGTTCCAAAACATCGCAGTGGACAAGATGCTCTTCGATGCGGTTCAGATGACCATGCACTATGGCTCTGATCAAGCAGAGGGTGAACCGACCGGCGTGCCGACCTTCGACGGTATCCATTTTTCGGACATATCGTCCCCACGCACCCGCAGAGCGATCGAGTTTGACGCGATCGAAAGCAGTCCGATCAAAAACGTAACAATGGAGCATACGGTCATCGGATCAGGCACCGGCGTCGTCATGAAAAATGTTGACGGCATCACGCTACAATCGATCGCCGTCCAATCAAAATACGATCCGCTCTTCAGCATCACGAACGGCCAAAACGTCGCTATCAACGACCTCGGTTGTGTCGCATCAAACAAGGTATGTGCATCGATCGACGGTAGCACGACACACAATATTTCTCTCATACCAGCACAAGGAACCGCGTTAAACAAGAACCGGGTCCTGATAGGAAGTGACGTACCCACCGAACAGGTATCTTATTGAAATGTAAACGATCCACATACGACAACCCCATGAACGACCTCATCACAAACCACAAACGAACGGTTTTCATAGCGCTTTTGATTGCAGTGTTTTCGATATGGATGAGTATCATTTCCCTCGGTGACAAGACCTTCATCGACGAAGGCACTCATGTGAGACAGGTGCAGCGCTATACCAAGGACAATTATGCCATCTTGGGCGATCTGACCAATATCCCCGGTTACCACATAACGGTCGCCTTCGTGTCTTCAATCACTTTCCCATGGGAAAAACAGCCCTCTCTTCGAGAAGTTCGCCTGACCAGTCTGGCATTCGCGTCACTATCGCTTATAGTCTTTTTCCTTATCTCTTCGCGTCTGCACCTTGGCGATCCGTACCGGCGTACCCTGCAGTACGCGGTTTTTCCCATCACCTTCCTCTATTTCCCGCTCGTCTATACCGATATCTTCTCGCTTCTCCTGCTTCTTACGGCATTCTTGTTCGCACTGTCCAAACGATATCGGATTTCAGCCTTCGTATCGTTCCTTTCCATCCTCGTCCGCCAAGATGCGATCGTCTGGGTTGCGTTCCTCTGGTTATACACGTTCATCACCGAATACGGATCCGACTTCTCCGTCGCATCCGTTTTGGCCCACCTAAAAAAGACTTTCGGCTATGTGATGATCGCAACAGTCTTCCTCGTCTTTGTCTGGCAAAACGGTGGCATCGCACTCGGCGATCAGGAACACCATGTCTTCGGGCTCTATCCGGGAAATATCTATTTCTTCCTCGCCATGACCGGACTGCTCTTCCTGCCGGTCACCGTAACTACTCTCAAGAACATCCTTTCAGTAACAAAAAATCGGATTCTCCTGTCCGTACTATCGATTAGCCTCCTGGTCGGCCTTTCATTTTTCTTGTTGCATCCGGCACTGCACGTCTACAACTTGGATATGCATTTCCTCCGCAATCGCGCGCTTGGAGTCGCGTATGGCGATTTTGGCTGGCTCTATATCCTCCTGATTGCGCTCGGCGGTGTCACACTGTGGTCGATGCGACTGAAAGGTGACCGTCTCTTGATCGTCCCGTTCGCGATTTTGAGTTTGCTTCCGTCGCTTCTCATCGAACAGCGCTATGCGATCGTACCGTTGATTTTCCTCCTCCTCTTCCGAGAAGAGGGCTCCGATCGCGCGGAACGGTTTCTCGTCCTCTACTGGCTCGCGATGTCACTCGGACTGACCTTCATGCTCCTCCGGCTAGACTTGTTTTTCTGACCGAATACAATCGATACTCGATATCTCCGAAGGTTTAGCCTTCGGCAACGATTCAGTTTTTTCAGCTCTTTTCCTCTACGTTCTTGATTTCCTCGTTCCGTCTACTTCTTCCCCTTCAGATACATCGGGAGCGCCGTGAAACTTACCAGCATCTGTAAGACTCGGATAACGATCGAGACCGCGATGACCGAAGACGATGCGATACCGAAAAAGCCGAAGAACGTGACATAGGCCCATTCCTGCACGCCGATATTATTGATACTCACCGGAGCGGAAGACACGATACTGATAAGGAAAATCACCGACAGGTAATCAAGCACCCCGACATGGATGCCGAGTGCCCAAAAAATGACCGCATTCTGCAATCCGAGTCCGATCAGACTGAACAAGACCGCTAATCCGAGCGCACGGAAAAACATCCCCTTGTGGGCATAATACTCATGCAAAGCCAGGAGAAATTCCAACGCTTTTTTCGGAATGAAGCGCGTCAGTCTCTCCCACAGTGGAAGCGTCATGATCGGCCCAAGCGCCGCGATCCCGACGAGTGCCAGCGCGACCATTGAGACGATACCAAGCAACACCTGATGAGAAACGATGACACGCCAATTCAACATGGCAAACAACACCGACAATATCATAGCCCCGATGAGTCCGGTCAACCGGTCCATCACCACGCTCGCGGCCGCATCCGAATATCGCCCGTCCCGTTTGCCGAGCTGATACGCCCGATAGGTATCTCCGCCGATAAATGACGGGAAGAAGTTGTTCAGGAATGAACCGGTCAGGTAGAGTCGGAAACAGTCCGCTACGGTTACCTGCAATCCCTTGAATCCGGCAAGGGCCCTCCACTTGTACGACGAGACCGTCATGCCGACAAGCAGCACCGCGATATAGAGAAAGATCTGCCGGAGCGAAAGTCGTTCCAACTGCGACCACACGTCGGCCCAGTTCACCTTCACGATAAGCCACGCCAACAACCCTCCGCTCACAAGGAGCTTCAGCACGAACAGGACGATTTTTTTTCGGTCGATAATCATACCGTTTTCTCATCGAAAAACTCAAGGAACCACGATTCAAGCACCACAAGCGCCAGGATATGGCGAGCGTAATTGATATCGGTCGTGACATGATCGTCGAGCATTTTTTCGATCGCCTCCTTGCGAAATATCCCCCGTGCGAGGGCTTTTTCCGACAGGAGAAGTTCCCGGGCATAGTCTCGCAAATCCGTCTTGAACCAGACATCGATCGGCGAGGCAAATCCCATCTTCTTGCGATAGAGTATACCATCGGGCAAAAATCCCTCGAGCGCCTTCTTGAGGATGTACTTCCGATTATTGATGCCTCGAATCTTGAGTCGGCTCGGGATCTTGGCCGTCAGTTCGAGAAACTCATGATCGAGGAACGGACTTCGCGATTCGAGTGAGGCAGCCATCGTGGTGATATCCGCCTTGACCATAAGATCATCCGGCAGATAGGTCGTGAAGTCGGCGAAAAGCGCTTGGTCCAACCGGTCCTCCGAACCACTGTCGGAAAATGTCTCGGCGATAATACCGAGCGAATCGACGTCGGCAAATCGTCGTCGGAAATCGTCGGTATAGACATCGCGCTTCTCCTCGTCGGTGAAGTAGCACATATAGTTCGCATACCGATGTGCCGGCGGTTCCGCCATCGTCTTGGCGAACTGGTACGCGCGCAGGAAAAATGTCGTCTCGATATGCTCCGCCAAAAACCTGACGACCGGCAGGACGATCAACGTGTGCAGAAAACGAACCCGATCATATATGAGCGAGAAGCGGAATATGCCATGTTGGGCGTATCCCGCGAAGTTTTCGTCCCCACCGTCGCCCGAGAGCGCCACCGTCACGCGTTCACGCGTCAGCTTACTCACATAATAGGTCGGGATCATGCTCTTGTCCGCGAACGGTTCCTCGAAATGCCTGACCAAAAGAGGCATGACTTCCATCGCTTTGGGCTCGACAATGAATTCCGTATGTTCCGTCTTGAAGAGTTCTGATACGGTCTTGGCATACGGAAGCTCATTGTATTTCTCTTCGTTGAATCCGATGGAAAAAGTCTTGACCGGAGCCGTGCTGTGCCGGCTCATCAGTCCGACCACCGCACTCGAATCGATACCGCCCGAAAGAAACGCGCCGATCGGCACGTCCGACACCATGCGGATTTTTACCGCTTCCTCGAGCTTCTCCATGATTTTTTGCTTCCACTCCCCTTCCGACAAATCAAGTTTTTCAGAATAATCGAGTTTCCAATATCGTTCTTTCTCGATCTTCCCGGTTTTCAAATCGACGAGGAGGAAGTGTGCGGGTTCGAGCTTTTTTATCCCGACAAAACCGGTCAGAGGCGCCGGGACGTATCGCAGCGTCAAATAGTGATGAAGCGCCAGAGAGTCCGGCTCACGATGATACTCCGACTGTGTCAAAATCGCCTTGAGCTCCGACGCGAACAGGAACACGTTGTCATCGACATAGTACTTGAACGGTTTCTTGCCCACCCGATCACGTGCACAGAAAAGCGTCTGTTCCCGTTTGTCATAAATCGCGAACGCGAACATACCACGCAGGTGTTGCAGGCAGTCCTTGCCGTACTTGTCGTAGAGAGCCAGTATCACCTCGGTATCGGAATGTGAAGCGAAGGTATAGCCATCCTTCTCGAGCATCTCCCGCTTTTCCTGAAAATTGTAGATCTCGCCATTGAAAACGATCTCATAGCGGTCCAGATACCGCATCGGCTGATGACCGAGTGGCGACAGATCGATGATCGAAAGTCGTCGGTGTCCGAGTCCGACTTTGCCGTCGGGAGACACGTAGGTCCCGCCATCATCGGGTCCGCGATGAACGATGGCGCCGTTCATAGCCTCGATCTCGCTTCGGGAGACCGGTTTGTCGATGAAAGAGAGTTTTCCGGTAATTCCGCACATAGCAGATAACAATTAACAGATAACGGGGAGCAGAGAAGTCAAGAGCTCATCATCCTTCCGTCCCATACGTCTTCTTCTCCTTGAAGAAGAACGGCGCACCTGCGATACTGACCAATACCTGGATGAACCGTACCAGCAGTGCTACGGCGAGCGCCGCCTCCGGCCGGATCCCGATAAGCGGGAAGAAGGCATAGTACGCCCATTCCTTGAATCCGATATTGTTGATCGATACCGGCAGGCTCGACACGAGACTGATCAAGAACACGGTCGCGAGGTACGGGAAGATCGGCACATGCTCGCCGAGCGCGTAGAAAAGCACGAGGTTGAACAGTCCTACTCCGACAATCGCGAATGCCGCCGACAATACGAAGTTATCCCGCAGGAAATGCCATTTCGCATACCGGTCGATCTCCTTAAAAAATTTTCGTATCTTGCCAGGGAACCGGTCGAAGAGACTCTGACACTTCGGATGTGAGTAGACGAGCGTGATCGCGACGTTTGCGACCATGAAAAGAATCGACAGGATGCCGAACCAGGCGAAGAGCGGTTGGGCGAAGACCTCGGAATAGCCAAGGAGACCGAAAATGAGGAACAAGACGATCGTCGTCCACAACCCGATGAATCGCGTGAACATGACCGTCGAGATCGCTGCCGGATAGCGCTTCTCAGACTTCCCGAGGATATAACTCTGGTACGCATCCCCACCGAGAAACGACGGGAGGAAATTGTTCAGAAAGAGCCCTGCGAAATAGAACTCCATCGCATTCCGGAACGTCATGGCGAACTTCTTGAACTGAGCAGCCCGCCACCACCGCTCGATACACATGAAAATCCCGATGATATAGAGCAGGAGTGCTACAAAAAGCAGGGGGATCGACGCCTGCGATACCTCGCTCCAGATCTTCAGCCAGTCCACTTCGCGGATCAACAAAACGATCAGCACGACCGCCATAATCGCCTTGAAAGCGAATAGTATTTGCCTCTTGAGGCGTTTCTCTGTCATAACATGATTTCTCCGTGTAAATAAACAAACTCTCAGCGCGAGATGGATCGGTGATACTCGTCCACATAGTCCGAGGCGACGGCGTGCCAGCTCATCGATTCGGCCTTGGCACGACTTACTTCACCCATACGGGCGCGAAGAACCGGGTCGGCCGCAAGTATCCCGAGTTTGTCCGCCAGGTCGTCAGAGGACGATGTCTGTACGAAGTATCCGTTCCGTCCGTTCGTCACGAGCTCCTCCGTACCACCGGTGATCGTCGCGACGATAGGGAGTCCCGAAGCGATCGCTTCGAGCATGGTATTGCTCATCCCTTCGTTGAGTGATGGCAGGCAGAAGATGTCAGCCTCGCGATAAATGGCCGGCAGTTCCTCATGCGGAATGAGCCCTCGAAATTCGACACGGTCCGAGACGCCAGCCGAATCAGCAATTGATTCGAGCGTGTGGCGTTCATCCCCTTCTCCGACGATTATGAGCCTGATATGCTTCGGAAGCCCTACCATCGCACGGATCAAGAAACGTATCCCTTTGCGAGGGGTGAGTCGCGATACGGTAAGGACACGGACCACGCCGTCAGACGTCTGTCGGTTCGTGAGCGAGAATTCGTCCATGGAGACGCCATTTGGGATGATCGGTATTTCCAGACCGGAATCGGTTTTCCTTGCCAAGTCTCGCAGTCCCGCACTGTTCGAGATGACCCGGACCGCATGACGCCAGATGACCCGGACGAGCGGGCGAAGGAACCCATAGAGCGCCCTGAAGCGTTCGCTGTATCCAGGGACGTCCGCCCCGCGCAGGGAGATGATATACGGCAGACGGTATTGTAAGCCAAGTATCAATGCCAGAAATCCACATGGAACGGTAAAGAACGCATGAATAAGGTCAAATCCCCCTTCCTTCCCGATCAGGTTCTCCGAGAAAAAATACGCCTTCCACGAATATGCCAAGAGATTGTTCCTAGACTGATAGGACAGGCGATTGGGATCCTTGCCGATTGGCAAACGATGAATGACGATCCGATCGCCGACCGTCTCTCGGACATATTCGGTGCCGACGGCCGACGTGACGAGATGCACTTCAAGACCGGGCACCTTCGCATATTCACGCAAAAGATACGCGGTCGCATTCCCCGCCCCGCCTCCGAGCGGAGGATACTCATAGTTGAGAAACAGTATTTTCATACTATCTTCCAATGGAATGGTACTCGAAACCGAGTTCCTTCAATTTTTTTGGCTCATAGAGCAGACGACCATCGAATATGATGGGTTCCCTCAATGACTTCCTGATACGATCGAAGTCCGGCGTACGGAATTCCTTCCATTCGGTGATAACGAGCATCGCATCCGCCCCGTCAAGCGCCTCGTACTTGTCCTCGAAGTACGAGATGGACGGATTTTCCCCGAAATATTCCGGCGTCCGTGCCATCTTCATAGCCTCCGGATCATGTGCCCGGATAGTCGCTCCCAACCCGACAAGCGTATTGACGAGCGTAATCGCAGGCGATTCACGCATATCGTCCGTACCGGCCTTGAATGCCAGCCCCCACACACCGAATGTCTTACCCTTCAAATCCTCTCCGAATCGGTCCGTCACCATCTGTGCCAAGACGAGCTTCTGCTTCTCATTGGTATCGAGCGTCTGCCTGAGCATTCTGGCATCGTATCCGAAATCGCCGGCCGTCTTCACGAGCGCTTTCACATCCTTCGGAAAACACGAACCGCCGAAGCCGGCGCTCGCATACAAGAACGCTTCACCGATGCGCGGATCCGCTCCCATTGCCTTCCGGACATTCTCATAATCCGCACCCGCCTTCGAACAGATATTAGCCAACTCGTTCGATGCCGAGATCTTGACTGCGAGAAAACAATTCGAGGCATATTTCACGATCTCAGCGGTCTTGGCGTCCATCGCGAAGAATCGGCCCTCCCGACGCGTGAACGGCGCATAGAGTTCCCGCATCGTCTCGATTGCCTTTGGATCGTCGGAACCGACGACTATCCGGCTCGGCTCGAGGAAATCCTTCACGGCCGTCCCCTGTGCCAAAAATTCCGGATTGCTCACCACCTGGAATGGGATCTCGACACCGCGCGTCTGCAACTGTTCGGCAATTTTCTCCGACACCGACTGAGCGGTGCCGACCGGTACCGTCGATTTGTCGACGACGATAATCTCGTGATCCATACATCGCCCGAGGTCGATCGCCACTCCCAGCACATGGGAGAGATCGGCACTCCCGTCCTCGTTGGGCGGGGTTCCCACCGCGATGAAGATGATGTCGCTTTTTTTGACGGCATCCTCGAAATCCGTCGTGAACGAAAGCGTCTCATTCTTCAGGTTCCGAAGTACGAGTTCGTCCAGACCTTTTTCATGCAAAGGCGCTTTTCCGGACTCGAACTGCGCGATCTTATTCCGGTCCTTGTCGACACAGACGACCGTATTGCCCATTTCCGCGAAGCATGCGCCCGTGACCGAACCCACATATCCCGTCCCGATTACCGCTATTCTCATATGCCCGTAGTCTATGAATTGATGATTTCCTTGATGCTGTAATTCATCTTCCCCTGAACCTTGTAATAGTTCTTCAGCATGATATCGGCCAGGAGCCCGAACACGAACAGCTGTATGCCGACGAGCACGAAGAACACTCCGACGAGCGGCCAATTTCTCGCAGCGATCGCCTGGCCTTGGATTTTCTCGATCCCCATCCAGACGAGGATCACGAAACCGGAGGCGGAGAAAACGATACCCGTACCGCCGAAGAGATGCAATGGTCGGTTGGAATACTTGCGCCAGAACCAGATCGAGATCATGTCGACAAACCCCTTCATCCCCCGCTTCCAATTGTATTTCGTCACGCCCGACACGCGAGGATGATGACTCACCTTGACCTCACCGACGCTGTATCCCTGCATTTCGAGTATCGCCGGGATGAACCGGTGCATCTCGCCGAAAAGATCCAAATCCTCGAAACAGCTTCGCTTGTAAGCCTTGAGCGAACAACCGCTGTCATGGATCTTGTCTTGGATCAATACCTTGCGCAACAGATTGGCCGTGCGCGAGAAAATCTTTTTCCCGAGACTGTCCTTGCGCTTGAATCGCCATCCGGTGACCACGTCGAAACCCTCTTCCATTTTTTCCAGCAAAAGTCCTATGTCCGCCGGATCATTCTGCAGATCGCCATCCATCATGACGATGACATCTCCTTTCGATTGTTTGATCCCGGCATCGAAGGAAGCCGTCTGGCCGAAATTTTTACGGAATTTGATCAGTGTCAGCGGCGAAAGGCTCTCGCAATTCTTGACGGTATCGTCCTTGGATCCGTCGTCCACGAAAATGATCTCGAACGGCTTTCCAAGCTCACGGCACGCCTTCACGATCCGTTCATGCAGTTCCTTCACGTTCCCTTCCTCGTTATAGAGAGGCACCACGACCGACAAGGAGATCTTCTGGTCTTCCATATTCGAAATACTCACGAATAAGCTATGCGACCCGTTACGGTCCTCTCGGACCGACAGGTCTTTCTTTTCCTATTTTAGAACGTTTTTCCCGTTCCGGCAAACCAGAAACAGACCGTTCTCAGTCGGGTCCGAACAGGAGATTCGAGCCCTATCTTCACCATCCACGGGCCAGGAGTAGTCATGCTTGACAGCCTCATTGTTTTAAGCTATGTTTGAGGCATGAGGGAGGATGATCGCATGTGTACTATCCCGACCGTTATTTGATAACTTGAGAATAGACTCTCTGGATTTTGGAAGGTCACAAGACCCGGCTTCCTACCGCGAGAATAATCTGCCGTATGAATGCCGTTGATGATATTGACAGCTTCATCGCCTCGAAATCGTCTTATCCGAAATCCGGTACCGCCTCCCTCCCAAAACTAGCCGCCATACAGTGTAGAAAAAGATGTTCGGTACACTTCCGAACCTTCATGACAATCATGAACATCTCTTTCTTCTCCACTCACTGGCGGCTCTTTTTATACGTTTTTCCGCCTTGAAATGGCTTTTTTTCACCTAGAATAGATGCTTATATTGAAATAACTTGATGTGTTGTATATCACTACCAGAGGAGCTCGCCCGGCATTCACGGGGCCGAACCCCTGAATACATAAGCTCATTTTATGCCGTTTCGCGAATCCCGTTTTTTTGCTATACTATCATCAATAAATCACCCGGTCCGGCCGGAAGACTTGTGATATGAAATATCAGGAAATATCCGTCGTCATCCCCTGCTACAAGGAGTCTGAGGTTATCGCGGCGAACATCATGACGGTTCATCGCTATTTGCTCGAGCGCTTCGAACGGTACGAGATTATCGTCGTGACCGATGGCAGTCCGGACGGCACGCCGGACATCGTCGAACAATTCATCAAGGACCATCCGGAAGTGTCACTCACCCACATTCGTTTCGCGGTGAACCGCGGCAAAGGCGCCGCGGTCAAAGCGGGTGTCTTGGCAGCCAAAGACAATCCGATCCTCTTCATCGACGCGGACCTCACCATCCCGATCGACGAGCTCGACGAGTTCATGTCCGTCCTCAACCAATCCGAATCCGATATCGTCATCGCATCACGCCTGGCTCCGGGCGCCCGACTCGAGGAACCGTCACCATGGTACCGAGTCCTCACGGCCCGAGGATTTCACCTCCTGCAAATCCTCATCCTCGGCGGATTCGAGTTCTCGGATACGCAATGCGGGTTCAAACTCTTCAACCGCACCGTCGCCAAGGACCTCTTCGGAAAGATCACGATCCGTCGATTCGCCTTCGACGCCGAACTCCTCTTCATCGCCCGCAAACGTCAATATCGGGTCGCCATCTTGCCGGTACTCATCCGCAAGGACACGCGCAATACGAACGTGCGAGTGGTACACGATTCCATCAATATGCTGTTCGCGCTTATCCGCATCCGCTGGAACAATCTGGCCGGCAGATACGACAAGAAACGCATTCGCACGAAAAAATAACCGCCGTCGAAATAACCGCCGAATACTCGGAACATAACCCGACATGCGCCATCGTACGCCCCTTTCGGGGAGTATTTTTTTCGGACAGCCACACTACCATATACTATTACATGGTAGTGAACGGCGTGCCAGGAGCGAAGAGGTTCATCCTGCGAAAATATGAGGACCCCACATTCATGTCTTCTCGGTTTACATTCCCTTACTACGATATATACTCAGTCACGTTAGCAACTGAAACCATATCAAATAGTCTGTCTTTGCGAGCCTGTCCTCGGGTAGCCTGCCCCGCGTATGCCGGGGTGGCAATCCAGAGTCCTGGACCGCTTCTCCGCCAGTTTGCGGACTCGCAAAGGCGAAGGGAAGTAATTTCTTATACCAAATGAACTACATCACTGTTACGTTCAGGAGTTCGACTCCCTATAGGGAGTCGAACTCCTCTAGTACTCCTCTAGTAGCGAT